>JBAURA010000212.1:0-17212 GCA_049580985.1 Chloroflexia bacterium | reverse complement strand
TGCGTCACATTCGATATTATGTGGGAAGGATCGTTTAATTCGTGCGAGAAGTCGGAGATAACGGACGCTATATAAGGTGAATAAGGTGGTGGCGTTATGTCGGTTTCGTTCCCGGCAAATGTCCTATTGCGAGAGGGTTGATTCGAATCACCTATCTTCTTTTCTGATTCTTCTTGTTCTGGTTCTATTTTGTGTAAACCGCGCGCTATTCCCCCTTGATAACGGGCGGATGTTCCCCCCGCATGCTTGCGCTTAATAGTCCGTGGTAAGTGCGAGCCATCCTCCTCTACTAGCTGTGTGCCACCCCTGGCGGATAAATCTATGCTACCTGCCCAGGTAAGCCTATCGCTATCCTCCCCTGATAACTGCATGCGACCCATATCTATTAGCGTATTGCTATCCCCATCGCTAAACTGACCGCTATCCCCCACAGATAGCTGTACGCGAGCCTCCCTGGCTAACTCTACGCTATCCCCACCAGATAAGTCTGTGCTACCCCTAGAGGCTTCCTTTGTATGAGCCTTTCTACCGCGTCTACGCATGGAATTCGCAGGTATAGGTGTCTGCTGGCGCGCATCTTGAAGCGCAGCGTTCTCTTTCGCGTCAGGTTGGAGTAACGCTCTTATCGCATCGAGCAGCCCTGAGAAGTCGTACGCATTGGTGTCCTGCCCGCCCTGGCCGTTGGACCGGCGTACCAGCCGCAGATAGCCCTTTGTCACCAGCTCACCTTTGATCGTATGCAACTGCACGCTACTGTAGCCTGTAAGAGTAGACATCCGGCGGAGGCTGGGGTAGGGGAGGGCCGTGTCCCACTGGAAGGAGAAGATATAGGTGATGAACCATGCCTGCTGGGGGGTGATGCTTAACTCTGCCTGGTGAGTGAAGACAGCCCTCGGCACGGCGGCTACCCCGCGCCTGGTGATCACGCGTCCATAGCGAGCCACGAAGCTGGGGTCTACCTCTCCAAGCTCCGCCATGTCGGGCGGGTTTTCGTCTTCCACTCTTATGGCGTTTGGCATGGGAGCGTCGCGCACGATCATCTCCTCCAGCCGGTCGAAGAGGCCCGAGAAGTCGTAGGAGTTGGTAGCCTGCCCTTGCTTCTCGGTCCAGCGCGGGTAGACCTTCAGCATCTCCGCTTCGCACAGGCTGTTCTTGATACGCTGCACCTGACTGAGGCTCATCCCCACCCGCCGCGACATAGCCTTCAGGCTGGGGTAGGGTAGGTCTTCGTCCCACTTGTGTGCCAGGATATAGGAAACGAACCACACCTGCTGGGCTGACAGACCGAGCACGCCCTGGTAGTGCAACAACGCGCTGGGAATAGTGGCGATCCCATCCTGCAATATGACCCGGCCAAACCGGGCGGCGAAGCTGCTGCCTGCTCGACGGTGGGCGGTGGACGGTGGACGGTTGTTCGCAGCCGTTTGACGGTCTTCGTCTCTCGACCGTCCACCGTCCACCGCCCACCGTCCTTTTCCGTTGTTCTTCCCAAAAGTTGGCATACAAAAACCTCCTAGCCCTATTGACAGGAGGTCATGCCCATGCTACAATATCTTTGCCACAAGATAATAGCTACGGCCCCTGCCAAGGGCTTCCAGTAGCAGATGAGAATGAGAACCTGATAGCTGCCAACAATCGGGTTTTTTATTTATCCCAACTGCCTTGATATTCAGTATAGTGCGAAGTCTCTCTTTTCTCTGTATCGCTTCTCCAAAACCATCGAAGACGCAAGCCTGGACAGGTCTTCTATCGTTCGTCCTTCGTCCTTCGCCCTTCGTCTTCGGTAACGTACTGCTCGTGCAATTCGTCCACCAGCATCTTGATGTGGGCCAGGCTGGCGCGCTCGCCTTCGGAAACCGCTCGTCTGCCGGTTGAGTGGTCCCGGTAGGTGTTCAGGTAGCGCAGCACAGCAGCCAGCTTGGCGCTACCTATCCTGATGGCGCTTCGCTCGTCCTGGTCGAGGCTTCCGCCCTTCCGAGGCACTGCCCATGCCTCCTCAGACGTTGCCTTGCCCACCTGCATAGCCCCATCTTTAGCCTTGTGCTTCTGTTCTGTCCTAACGGCATCGAGTGGAACGCTATCCACCATCGAAGAACGACCTGTCGCGGGCAGCGACGAAGCCTCTATATTCGCGGTGTTAGTACCCGATGCCTGCTCGCTCCTGGTGGAGTGCTTGGCTGCTATCCAGCCTTGCAGGTCTTCCACCGTGAGGCGACCCGCCAGCATCAGCCGGATTATCTCGGCGCGCTCTTGCGGGTCCTTTACTTTGATCAAGGTGGCGACGGCGCGGATGCTGTCCGGCTTGGCCTGTATTAGGTCCTGCACGTCGAGGGGAGCGCGCGCTACCCGGATGCGGTTCTCGATATAGCCGCGCTTCCTCCCCACTTCGCGGGCGATCTGCTCGTGTGTGAAGCCCATCTCGTCGGACATAAGGAGGTAGATGCGGCCCTCTTCGAGCGGGGTGAGGTCCTCGCGCTGGATGTTTTCGGTGATGGCGAGCGTGACCATCTCCTCATCCGTCAGGTCGCGCACTACCACGGGGAGGATGTGCAACCCGGCCCGCCGCGCCGCCTCGCGCCGTCTATGCCCGGCGGTTAGCTGGTAGAAGCCAGGCTGGTCGGGAGCGGGACGCGCTACCAGCACACCCTGGAAGCCCTGCGAACGGATCACGCTCGCAAGCTCCTCTATGCTGTCGCTGCGTATTTCGGCGCGCGGCTGGTAGGGGTTATCCAGCAGGCGGTCGATGCGGATCATGGTAGCGTGCTGCATCTCCGTGGACGTCGCCACACTCTGCGCGAAGAGGCTCGATAGGTCGGTGGTGCGGGCCTTCTCAGCGACCGCCCCGCCTGTTTGTTTGTCCGCGTCTCCCTGGAGGAATCCCAGGTCTATAGGCCGGCTCGCCTTCTTTGGCATCAGACTCCCACCTCAACTTCCGCTCTATCGCTCCCTACGCCCTCCAAGGCCTCGATCCGGTCGAGACCCGGCCCACCAACCACCTTCAATAATTCGACCAGCAGACGCCTGTAAGAAGCGGTGTGCTCACTGCGAGGGTTGGCGGTCGCCATCACGGAGCGCTGGTTGGCCGCCTCACTGAACTGCACGCTTCGCTTTATCACCGTGCTGAAAGCCCTGATGCCGCGCTGGCCGAGCGCCTGCCTGAGCGCGTTATCCATCGCTCGTGAGGCATTGGCCTGCTGCACCATCATCGCCACCGCCCCCGCTATCTGGAGCCTGGGGTTGGCCTCATTGCGGGCCTCGTCTATCCTTTCCACCAGCAGTTGCAGGCCCTTCACCGACATCATCTCCAATTGGGTCGGGATGAGCACGAAATCGGCGGCGTAGAGGGCGTTGACCGTCAGGCTGTTGAGGCTAGGCCCCGCGTCGAGCAAGATGTAGTCGTACTGCCGGCGCACCTGCCGGATCACGCTCGCCAGCCTGGTGCCCCAGGTCGGCTTGTTGCTCAATTCGCGGTCGGCGTTGGAGGCGGAGATGTTGATGGGCGCGAGATCGGGGCCGAACGAGGTCTTGAGGATCGCGCCTTTAACGTCGAAATCTCTCTCTCTCACCAGCGCGTCGTAGATGGTATGGGAGAGGGTATCGGGATTGTGCCCCAAAGACCATGTGAGGTGGCCCTGTGGATCGAGGTCTATGAGGAGCACGCGCAGGCCGATGCTCCACAGCAGCACCCCCAGGTTGGCGGTGGCGGTGGTCTTGCCGACGCCGCCCTTCTGGTTGGCGAGGGCGATCACGATAGCGCCGTCGTCCTTGGCCCGCCCGCCGTTCGCCATGAAAGCGTGCAGGTCGTCTTCGTATATGCGGTGGTGACCGCCGACGGTCGCCGTGGCGGGGAGGATGCCCTCGCGTATATAGCGCCCGACGGTGGCCGTATCAACCCCCAGCCGCTGCGCTACCTCCGACGTTTTGAGAAGCCTGCCTTGTGCCATGACCCTTGCTCCCTTGTTCCGAACGGTCGCCGGTCGGCTATCTCCTGATATTTACGGTTTACCTTAATTTCACAACTTGCACAAATCGCGCACTTAAAGCGTTATGTAGCATAAAATCGCGCAAGTTGCAAGAGGGTTTTGCACATCCACGCTATTCCGTACTGCGTATTGCATATTGCGCCCTCTTAGGTAATCTATCCTGAAGCATGATCTTCGTGCTTGCTTTCCCATGTCACTATAATACCTATATCTGTTCTCATGTGGATACTCTCGGAGGAGGGTGTTTGTCTCGACGCCGGCACGTAGCCAAGAGATCGGTAAGCCAATAGATACTTCCCTACAACTGAACTAATGGTTACGGCCGCCGAGGTCATTATGTAACTGGGCAGCCATTAGCTCCACGATGCGCAACACCACTACCGGCAGCTTCTGCGCATCGATGCCGCCGCGCAGGTGCATGATGCAGCCCGGATTATCTGTTACCAAGACGCGCGATGGCTTGGTGGAGTCGGATATTGAGGAAGCCCAGCTCAAGCAGCAGATGGTAAGTGGATCGACTGTCGTGGTGGGTATCGTCGATTCGAGCAAGTTCGGCACAACAGCCTTCAATGTGTTCGCCTTGCCTCAGGAACTTGATCGGATCATTACCGACGAAAACGCGCCAACGGCAATCATAGACGGATTGCGCGCACAAGGCGTTCGCGTCGATCCTGTGTGATATTGTAATTGCAGGTATGCCTGGTATCCTCTATGATGCAGGCAACACCTGGTGTTTGAATACAGCGACAAAATATTATATCGAGCGATAGAGCCTAATGGATGTAAGGGCTCAACACGTCCCGCGAAATAAGGAAGCCGCGATTAACTAACTCCTCGGTTCGCTCAAAGGCGCGATCTTCATGTTCTATACTCACCACGTAATCATAGCCCACCGCGTACAACGCACTGATGAATTGGTCCCATTTCACCTCGCCCAGGCCAGGTAGACGCGGAATCTGCCAGCCCATGCCTAGCGACAGCACACCACGTTGGTATAGTTGCTCCCGGTCGATTTGCATATCTTTTGCGTGCACGTGAAAAATGCGACTGCCGAACTCGTGTACCACGCGCACATAGTCGATCATCTGCCAGACCAGGTGTGAAGGGTCGAGATTGAGGCCGAAGCCTGGATCAGGAATTATGTCCCACATCCGCCGCCAGATGGTGGGGGTTGTTGCCAGGTTGGTGCCACCGGGCCATTCGTCGTTGGAAAAGATCATAGGGCAGTTCTCTATGGCAATCTTCACACCGTGTTCGCTAGCAAACTGCACTATTGGCGGCCACACCTTCTCGAATTCACCGAAGTTCTCCTCTACTGTTTTGTGTTGGTCACGCCCGACGAAGGTACCCACGACCGGCACGTTTAGCATTTCGGCGGCGACAATCACCTGCTTCAAGTGTTCGATTACCGTTGTCCGGTGGTCGAGATCGGGGTGGAGAGGATTAGGATAGTAAGCAAGGGACGAGATTTGTAGAGCGTGCCGGTCCATCAAGGAGATGATGTCTCCGGCCTTTGAGGGCGTTAGCTCCGCCACATCGATATGTGTGACACCGGCGTAACGGCGCGTGGCTTTGCTCTGAGGCCAGCAGGCTATCTCCAGCATTTGGAAGCCGTTGCCGGCAGCCCAGTTTGCTACCTGGTCCAGGGGCATATCCGCGAATGCAGCGGTCAACAGTCCAAGTTTCATGTTGCTCCTCTCATTTGTAGCTGATTATTCCCCTATTTCGCTGACGTCAACCCAACGGTTCTCCCGCGAGCTGCGCAGGATGGCCTCACCCACACGCAGGGCGCGATGTCCGTCCTCAAATGTTGGGAAGTCAGGTGTTGCGGCCATGTTGCCTGAGTCGAGATAACTGTAGATCGCACGATAAAGGTTCTTGAACGTGTCGGGGAAGCCTTCAGCGTGGCCGCCTGGGTATCCCGCCGCTTGTCGGGCCTCTGGCGACAGGAGAGCGGGGTCTTTCAACAGCATCTCATTGGGCCGGTCGCGGTGCCCGATCCAAAGCTCGTTCGGGTTTTCGCCGTCCCACGCTATCGCCGATTGTGCTCCGTCTATCTCGTAGTAGAGCCGATTCTTTCTTCCGGCGCTCACCTGCGATACCGTCATTACGCCACGCGCTCCGCTTGTGTAGCGGAACAAAACGCTCGCATAGTCTTCGGTGGTGACCGCTTGCTCTACATACTCGCCCTCTGTTTGCACCCTGCCCGTAAAAGTCTCCACGTTCCCTACCGGTTTGTGGCGCACGGGCAGAAAGGTCTTGAAGTCTGCCAGCACCGATTCAACTTGCAGACCGGTGACGAACGTGGTCAGGTCGATCCAGTGCGAGCCAATATCGCTTATGGCTCGCATTTCACCCCCTAGCCCTGACTCTAATCTCCAGTTCCAGTCGGTGGGCAGCAGCAGCCAATCCTGAAGATAGGAGCCTTGAACGCTGTAGATGTTGCCCAGTTGGCCGTTCTTCACGAGGGAGCATGCGTGCTGCGAAAGTGGGTAATAGCGGATCATGAAGTTGACCGCGTTCACCAACCCAGTCTCTTTCGCCAGCTTAACTAGCTCAGATGATTCACTAGTGTCCATCGCCAGCGGCTTTTCGCAAACGACATGCTTGCCGGCCAACAGCGCCGCTTTAGCATGGGGAAAGTGGAGGTGATTGGGCGACGCTACATGCACTACATTGATGCCAGGGTTGGCCAGCATCTCTTCAACAGAACCATACGATTCCGCAATATAGATCTGCCGCGCTTTCTCTGCCGTACGCTCAGCGTTGTTCCCGGCCAGCGCGACGACCTCGATGCCCAGGCGTCGTAGCGCCTCTACGTGCACAGGCCCGATGAAACCGGTGCCTATGACACCTACCCGCCAGTTTGAGTTTGTCACGCTCTGCTCCGTTTCACTATCTAACTGTGGAGGCGATTAGGCTTGCTTCCCGCCGCATCCATCATTGGTAGCTCAACCTTGAGCTAATCTCTTCGGATGGCAGCTATGCAGTTGCCATCCCGATTTCCTCGACCACAAACAAATGATCGAGCGCGAGATGTACCGCGCCGATCACTCCCACGTCTGAGCCTGTCCGCGAATAGCTGATAACAAGGTCGCGTGTCGCCAGGGCTGTCGAGCGGCTTAATACGGCCTGGCGAATAGACGCCAGTAGCTGATTTCCAATGTTGGCTACGCCTCCCCCAACGAAAATCACACTCGGATTGAAGAAGTTCACCAAACCCGCGAGCACGTCACCGACCATATGGCCGCTACTCTGTATGATCTCGATGGCGACGCGGTCGCCTTCGCGCGCGGCTGCGCCGACGTCTTCGGGCCGCAACATATCACCGTTAGCTTCCAATTTCCTGGCAAGTATGGCGCTTGACCCATTCCGCGCGGCTTCCATCGCACGAGCGGCTATGGCCGGCCCGGCGGCCAGTATTTCGAGGCAGCCGATGTTACCGCAATGGCAGACCGGGCCGTTGGGGTCCACACGGATGTGGCCGATATCCCCCGCGCTGCCGGTGCTGCCGCGATGCACCAGCCCGTGGCATATAACACCGGCACCGATGCCTGTGCCTATCTTGACGAAAATAAAGTTGTCTACGCCGATCCCAGCTCCCGCCCGCAGTTCGCCCAACGCCATCACATTTACGTCGTTGTCCACCCACACGCTGGCTTGCGGGAATGCCTGTTGAAAGAAGTCTCGAATTGAGAAGTTCTCCCAGGTGGGCATGAGTGGTGGAGCAACCAGCGTACCACTGGCGAAATCGACAGGGCCGGGCACACCAATGCCTATACCAAGAATCTGCTCGGGGACCAGGCTCTGCTGGTGGACCATTTTGAGAAGACGCTTTTTAACTTCACCTAGCAGCACATCGGGGTTGCTGCGCACGTCAGCCAGGCCGCTGTCACGCATCAGCGCCTGGGCGTTGAGGTCCGCGAGCATGAGATCCATGCTCGTCGCCCCTATATCCACGCCGATTAGATAGCCCAGTCGATTATTAAGGCGCAACATAGTTGGACGCCGGCCACCCTGCGAATCTCCCTCGCCCACCTCCATCAGAAAGCCGCGGTCAATCATTTTGTCCACGACAGACGTGACTTTCGGGCGCGACCAGTTCGTAAGCCGAGAGATATCAGTCCGAGAGACGGCTGTTTGCCTGCGCAACGCATCAACGACCTGCGCTTCTTGCACCGTTATCCTGGGCAAAGCTGATGGTTGTCGTGCTTCGTGGGCACTTTTCTTGGCACTCATAGGTACTCACCTGGCGGTTCAGGTTAATGGTCCGCTCCTTGCTTCTCAGTCAGCTAAGCCAGGACGCGGCCCCATGCCAGAGATTATACACCATCTTTGTTTCGATTTCTAGGGATCTTACTTCGCAAGTTTACAAAAGTTTGTAATAAGTATTGACAAGAGTGGCTTATTGCTGCTAAACTTACATCACGATTTTTTGGCCGCCAGTCCAATCTGCGATCCAGGTAAACCGGCGACTTCGCGAAAGGAGGGTTTGGCCTATGGTTTTCACCATGATGGGTGCTGTAAGCCACTCTTATGATCTTGTGCGACAAGGTTTCACTACTCCCAGGAGGAAAGTAAATGAATAGGAAGCTCTATATTGCGCTTATGTTGATGATCGCCTTTATGCCTGTGCTGGCAGCCTGTGGCGAGGCAGCTACTCCCGCGATTGTTCAGCCGACCAACACGGCAGGCACTACTACTCAGCCTGGGGCAGGACAGCCCTTCACCATCGGTATCTCCAACCCCTTCATCAGCAGCGAGTACCGCACGCAGATGATCCAGGAGCTGATAGACACCAACAAAGAATACATGGATAAGGGTATCACCACCGCGCTGGAAATCGAAAGCGCCGATACCGACGTTGCGGGCCAGATTCAACAACTGCAAAACCTGATCAACAAAGGTGTGGACGCCATCCTGGTCAATCCTGGCGACGTCAACGGCTTGAACGATACCCTTCAGGAAGCAGTGAGCAAAGGGATCATTGTCATCTCTGTCGACCAGGAACTTGCCACCCCGAACGTATATAATGTCGGCATCGACCAGAAAGAATGGGCCAAGACCTCGGCCAAGTGGCTCGCCGACAAGCTGGGCGGCAAAGGCAACATCGTGGAAATCGAAGGCTTCCCAGGACACCCTGCAAACGAAGCCCGCATGAGCGGTGTAGCCGAAGTGCTCGCGCAGTACCCTGATATCAAGGTGCTGGGCAAAGATACCGGCAAGTGGGACGAGGCAACCGGCCAGCAAGTGATGTCCAACTTCCTCGCTTCCTTCCCTAACATGGATGGTTACTGGACGCAGGATGGCATGGCTATTGGGGCTTTCCAGGCTGTGCTGGCCGCCAACCCGGCGAAGTTCCCGGTAGCGGTGCTCGAAGGGCGCTGTCAGGCTCTTGAGCTATGGGACCAGCGCCTCAAGGCAGACCCCACCTTCGAGAGCATTGCCGTCGCCAACCCGCCAGGCGTGTCGCCGACCGGCCTGCGAATCGCCGTCAATATGCTTATGGGCAAGCAGTTGGACAAGAGCAAGCTCGGCGGAGCGAACGGTGCGTCATTCGTCATCCCCGTACCGATCACAGTGACCAAGGATAACTTCCAGGAAGTCTTCACGAGCCAGTGCGCGGGCAAGCCGGCAGCTTACCTGCTGGATGGCATCATGACCGACGAGGAAGTCCAGCAGTATTTCGTGAAGTAAAACCATGCCATTATCGCTTTCGGCTCGCAATGTTGCGAAGCGCTACGGCGCAGTAGTAGCCCTGTCCGACGCCAACCTGGATATCCGGTCCGGTGAGGTGCTGGCACTGATCGGCGCGAACGGGAGCGGTAAGAGCACTCTCAGTAAGATCATAAATGGAGTAGTTGTTCTCGACGGAGGGCAGCTACTCCTCGATGATCGCCTCCTACACTTCAAATCACCCAACGCCGCTAAGAGCCTGGGTATCTCGACTGTGTTCCAGGAGCTTAGCCTGGTGCCGCAGATGACGGTCGCGGAGAATATCTTCCTCACACGAGAGCCATTGCGAGGCGGCTTCGTCGATCGTAACAGTGTCTACAGCAAGACCGAAGAATTGCTTGCACTGTTCGCCGGTATGTTCAAGACGGAGTTGACGCCGGACACGCAGGTGGGGCCTCTGCCGCCTGACGAGAAACAGATTATCGAGATCCTGAAAGCAGTCAGTTTCAACCCCCGCTTGCTGATCCTTGACGAGGCGACGGCCAGCCTCGATAGCCGCCAGGTGCAGCGCCTCTTCGAGCTGGTGGTCCGCTGGAAAGAGGAAGGCAAAGCGATAGTGTTTGTCTCTCATCGCATGGAGGAGATCTTCCAGATAGCCGATCGCTACACTGTGCTGCGCAACGGGCAAACAGTGGGCGATGGCTTGATGAAGGACGTTACCACCAGGAATCTTGTGGACATGATGGTGCAAGGGGTCACTGCTGAGAACGTGGTCCACCGCGCCCATCCGACGCCCGAGGACCTCGCTTCGCGCAAAGTCACGCTGGAGGTCAAAGACCTGAGAGCCGAAGCCCTGCACGGCGTGAGCTTCCAGTTGCACGAGGGCGAGCTGCTCGGCCTCGGCGGCTTGAGAGGCCAGGGTCAGCACCACCTCTTGCTCGCCCTTTTTGGCGATATCCCTCATACAGGGACCATCACCATTGATGTCACACCTGTTCACTTCACTCATCCACGCCAGGCGATGGAGAAGCGCCTGGCCCTGGTTCCGGGCGAGCGTGCCAAAGAAGGTCTGCTATTGATCCGCTCGATCCTGGAGAACTTCCTGATCCCTTCGTGGCGGCGCTATGGATTCCCGCTGCAAATAGGTAAGGCACGCCAGGAAGCCGCCGGCATATCCATGAGCCTCAGCCTGAAGATGGCCGGGTTAGACGCGCCTGTGAGCAGCCTGAGCGGGGGGAATGCACAGAAAGTGGTCATTGGCAAGTGGCTGCTGCGCAACCCCCGTATCCTGATGCTCGATGACCCGACCAAAGGCATCGACGTAGGCTCCAAGGCCGAGTTCTACAAACTGCTGGCCCAGTTGTGTGAAGAGGGCAAATCGGTCTTGCTTTATAGCAGCGACGACGAAGAGTTAATCGGCTTGAGCGACCGCGTCCTTGTGATGCACGATGGCAAGATCCGCACGGAGCTGGCCGGCGCATCGCTGACAAAAGCAAACTTGATTGCCGCCAGCCTGGGCGCTTCCCAGGAGGGAATGGCCTGATGAGACTCGCCTGGCAAAGGTTCGCTAATCAGAACCGCATTCCTTTTGCGCTGTTTCTACTGGCCGCAGTGGTCATAGTCAACGTCATCTTACAGCCTAATATGCTCGATCCTGCCACACTCAACGGCACCATGCGCATCTTCTTGCCGCTGATTCTAGTCGCGGTTGGGCAAACAATAGTCATCCTCGCGGGCGGGATAGACATCTCGGCGGGCGCAATCGTATCTATAGTCAATACTATTCTAGCGACCCAGATCGGGCTTAGCGGGGACCCCGGTACGGCAGCGCTGATAATGGTGCTTGTGCTGTTCGTCGGCCTGGCCGCCGGGGCCGTAAACGGCTTTTTCGTCGCCATCCTGCACTTACAGCCGATTATTACGACCTATGCTACCAGTTTCCTGTTTGGTGGGCTGGCGCTGCTAATTTTGCCCACTCCAGGTGGCGGAATACCGTCTGTATTCACTTCTTTCTACAGGGAAACAAGGCCGCTGGGTCTCCCGTTAGCATTTTTCCTGATCGCTCTGATTATGCTGGCCTGGTATGGAATTCGACAAACACGCTACGGACGGTACCTGTTCGCGGTTGGAGGGAATGCTGATGCCGCATATCAGACAGGTGTGCCGGTGACCATGGTGCGGTTCAGTACCTACCTCATCTCGGGCCTGATGTCCGCTTTCGCCGGTATCGCGATTACTCTGCTTACAGGCTCAGGCAACGCGCAGATTGGCGACTCGCTCACCCTGGCCGCGATCACCGCCGTAGTAATCGGCGGCACGGCGCTCAGTGGAGGCACAGGCACTATCGGCGGGGCCATAATTGGCGCGATCATCCTGGGGCTGCTTCCCAACCTCATCTCCTTTGCCAATATCGAGACCTGGTGGCAGACGTTTCTCAACGCCGCTATCATCGTAGTCGCGCTGGCGCTGCCCGGCATACTCAGCCTGATACGAAGGAAACGCCCATGACGAATATGAGACGTATCCCTATACCCCCACCAGTGGCGGCAGTCTTGCTGGCGATTGTGCTCTTCTTGCTGAGCGGTCTATTACCCAACGGGTTCGGCAGCAACCTGGATATAGCCAGCGCCCAGGCCACTAACATCATTCGGCTTGCTGTCTTCCTGGGCATAGTCGCCGCTGGACAGACCCTGGTTATCATCAGCGGTAGTGAAGGCATTGACCTATCAGCGGGTGCCGTCGTAACCTTGTCGGCTATCGTCACCTATTCCATCGTAAGCGGCCACAACGAAAATGTGCTTCTTGCGCTTCCGGCAGCCCTGCTTGTCGGCGCTGCCGTCGGTTTCGTGAATGGTCTTGGCGTTACTTACCTCAAGATCGCTCCACTTGTAATGACGTTGGGAATGGCAGGCCTGGTGACCGGCTTGATCATTGTTATCACGCAGGGCAGAGTGACGGGCGCGGTTGCTCCCGTCATGACGGAGGTTATCGCTCGCCCTCTTCTCCTGGGTATCCCAGGGGCGATCCTCATCTGGCTCGCGTTTGGCGCTCTGATGTGGTTGCTTCTGCAACGCACGACCTACGGCAAAAACCTGTTCGCTATCGGCACGAACCGGATCACCTCCAGACTGTCCGGCGTCAACGTGACCGGTATGGTCGTGGGCACATATGCTGTGGCTGGGATGCTCGCCGGGCTGGCCGGCTTCCTCGTGGTCGGTAATACAGGTGTGGTTCATATTCGAATTGGCGATCCGTTCCTGTTCCCGTCGATTGCCGCCGTGGCAGTGGGTGGTACGTTGTTAACAGGTGGCAAGGGGAGTTACTGGGGTACGATGGCGGGCGCTCTGGTGCTAACGTTGATCACCAGCCTGCTGACCACGATGCAGATGCCGGAGTCCGTACGCCGAATGGTGCTAGGCGGCACATTGCTCATCATGATCTCGATCTACGGTCGCCAGCGGGGACTCCGCCAATAAACTATCCCATCTGGTGTTTGGGGTTCCATTGAGCTCCTCAGAGTTGTCGCAATATAGCCCTTGCAAGCTCACTAGAAGAGATTTGGCCCTGATGCGCGCGATCCATGCGTAACCCTGGTGTCGCCCAAACCGGGCTTAATGTAAACTTAACATACTTCTCACCCGCTCTTAAGCTTCGAACCCCATACTGGGTAGGTTCGGAGCAGGCAGCCGCCTCCAAGCTGCGATGAAGCAGTTAAGTGCTATACTAAACAAGTAGCTGCCCCCGGCAACAACGTTAACCGATCCTCCCCATGTAGTCTCATTTCGTCCTGAGGGGCGACGACTATGGACGAACCCAACTCCTTACAAACCGAGCAGTGGCGAGAGCGCCTGCGACAAGTCTGGGTGCGTTCCCAGCGTGCTGTGCTGTTTGCCGCTGGGGTGGCGGCAGCATTCGTTGCGTTCCTCCTCTATCAGGCCTTCGCTCCCGCACCACAGCAGGTGACGACGAGCGATGTCACCGATGCAGTTGCCAGCGCGCTTGCGTCCACTACTCCGCAACCGGCCTATTCCGAGTTTGTGTACAGGGTAATACAGCCGTCGCTGGTGCTCATCCAGGCCGTGGGCACGGACGCCAACGGCGCGGAAGAGCGCTCGCTTGGCAGTGGCGTAGTGATCAATGACGATGGAGCTATACTCACGAGCTTGCATGTCGTTACTCGATCCACGACCATAACGCTGACATACGCAGATGGCACAGAATCGGCCGCGCAGATCGAAGTGGCGCAGCCTGAGCGCGATATAGCAGTATTAACCGCGCTCCAACCCCCCGACCTGCTTATACCCGCCACCCTTGGGAACCCTGGGGCCGAACGGGTTGGTGATGAGGCCTTCGTCGTCGGCAACCCCTTCGGGCTGTACGGCTCGATGAGCGCGGGGGTCATCTCCGGCTTCGACCGCTCCTTCAAGCCCGAAAGTAGCGAATACACGCTGGAAGACCTGATACAGATAGACGCGGCAGTCAATCCCGGCAATTCAGGCGGCCCTCTCCTCAACAGACATGGGGAGGTGATCGGCATCGTTACGGGACTGGTGAATCCGACCGAACAGAACTTCTTTGTTGGGGTCGGTTTCGCGGTCCCAATCACGTTGGCCGCGCCTGCCGCCGGAGCGCCGCCGTATTAGAGGGGACGGTAGACGGTAGACGGTAGACGGTAACAACCAAGGAGAGTGCCGATGGATCACACGAACAATGCCGAAAGCAGCCAGCCTATCAGAAGGGTGCTGGTGGATCGTACGCGCGACGACAATAGCCTGCCGATGGAGCGCGTGCTGTACGAAGTAAAGAAAGTGATCGTCGGCCAGGACCATCTGCTGGAGCGATTGGTTGTTGCGCTGTTGGCGCGGGGCCATATGCTCGTCGAGGGCGTGCCAGGCCTCGCCAAGACTATGGCGATCAAGACGCTGGCCGAGTCTATCGGCGGCGAGTTCAAGCGTATCCAGTTTACGCCTGATCTTGTGCCCGCCGATCTGATCGGCACTCGCATCTACAATCAGAAGACGGGTGAGTTCAACACCTCCCTCGGCCCCGTCTTTACCAATCTCCTGCTCGCCGACGAAATCAACCGCGCGCCCGCCAAGGTGCAGAGCGCTCTGCTCGAAGTGATGCAGGAGCGGCAGGTGACTATCGGCCTTGAGACCTTCAAGGTGCCCAACCCATTCCTGGTGCTCGCCACCCAGAACCCCATCGAGACCGAGGGTACCTATGCTCTACCCGAAGCGCAGGTAGACCGCTTCATGCTCAAGGTGCTGGTCGGTTATCCGAGCCAGACCGAAGAGTTCGTGATTGTGGAGCGCATGACCGGCGCGCTGCAAGCCGTACAGAAGGTGCTGAGCACAGATCAATTGGTCGGCTTGCAGCAACAGGCCGACAAAGTCTACATCGACCCGGCCCTGATCCAGTACGCCATCGAGCTAGTGGGCGCGACGCGCACGCCAAAGAAGATCGGCCTGAAAGAGCTGGAGCCGTATATCACTTTCGGCGCAAGCCCACGCGCCTCGATCAATCTGATCCTTGCCGCCCGCGCGCTCGCTTTCGTTCGCGGGCGCACCTACGCGCTGCCCCAGGACGTCCTCGATATGGTGCTGGATGTGCTCCGGCACCGCCTCGTGCTGTCCTATGAAGCGCTTTCCGACAACGTGACGGGCGACGACCTGTTGAACAAGATCCTGGGCCGTATGCCGGTGCCAGTGGTACCTCTCCATGACTACACCCATCCTAACCCCAACTTCCGCGCCAACGCCTGAGCGCCTGTTGCAGCGCATAGAGTGGCAGGTCATCCGCCGCCTGGATGGCGTGCTGCAAGGCGACTACCGCAGCCTCTTCTACGGCTACGGAGTCGACTTTGCCGACCTGCGCGAGTACCAGCCCGGAGATGACGTTCGCTATATCGACTGGAACGTTACCGCGCGCATGGATGCGCCTTACGTGCGCCAGTACACCGAAGATCGCGAAATTACCGCCTGGTTCCTGCTCGACCTCAGCCCTTCGATGGACTTTGGCACGGTGCGGAGCTTGAAGCGCACGATGCTGGTTGACCTGGTAGCGACCCTGGCGCGGCTGCTCACCCGCCATGGCAATCGCGTGGGGGCGATCTTCTACGGTGGCCGCGTGGAGCGCACGATCCCCGCAGGCGGCGGTCGCATCCAGGTGCTCAGGCTCATCAACGACCTCTTCAAACAGCCGCAACTTGCGAGCGCTCCGTTCACCGACCTTACCCCACTGCTGGGGGCCGGTCTCCACGCGATCAAGCGGCGCTCGCTCGTCTTTATCATCTCTGATTTTATTACCGCCCCAGGTTGGGAGCGGCTGCTCAGCCTGCTCAACCGGCGGCACGATGTGGTCGCGATCCGGTTGTGGGACCCCCGCGAGGTGGAGCTGCCGGATGTCGGCCCGGTCATCATGGAGGATGCCGAGACGGGCGAGCGGCTGTACGTTGACACACACGACCGGGGCTTCCGACGGCGGTTCCGGGAGGCTGGGCGGCGGCGCGAAGCAGAGCTAAACGACTTGTTCAAGCGAGCCGGTGTAGACGCCTTGCCCCTCTCGACTGAGGAAGACCTGGTACGCGCTATCGTGCGCTTCGCCACCCTGAGGCAACGCCGGAAAGGCTCTTAGGAATTTTGGATTTTGGATTGCGGATTTTGGATTGCTGAGCTTAGAGAATTGAGACGGACGAGGTTATGACATTCATCTGGCCCGCGATGCTCATGTGGCTGTTGCTGATACCCATACTCGTTGTGGTGTATATCCAGGTGCAGCAGCGCAGGCAGCGCATGGCCGCCCAGTTCGGCAACCCCATGCTAATGCGGGAGACGCCGGGCCGCAATCCGGGCCTGCGCCGCCACACCCCCGCGATCTTTTTCCTATTAGCACTCACTATACTTATCGCTGCCCTGGCCCGACCGCAGACCACGATCGGCCTGCCCCGGCTTGA
This sequence comes from Chloroflexia bacterium, assembly GCA_049580985.1. Taxonomy (GTDB): domain Bacteria; phylum Chloroflexota; class Chloroflexia; order QHBQ01; family JADMIH01; genus JADMIH01. Next base: position 598 of record JBAURA010000212.1, on the reverse strand, counting down.
GGGCATAGTCATCCTCGCGTTCGACGTTTCGGGCAGCATGGCAGCCGACGATCTGAAACCGAACCGTATGGAGGCCGCCAAGACCGCCGCGCGAGACTTCGTGCTGAGCCAGCCGTTGTCAGTGCGGATTGGCGTCGTATCGTTCAGCGACGGCGGCTTTACCACGCAGCCTCCGACCAACGATCAGGCCGCCGTCCTTGCCGCGATAGACCGCCTATCGGTGCAGACCGGCACATCGCTGGGCCGAGGCATCGAGGCTGCTCTCAACGTGATCGCCGCTGACGCCGGCCAGGGCCCTCTCACCCTCTCCGTCAGCCGCACCGACACGCCTGCGCCAACAGCGACGCCCGTGCCGGATGGAGCCTATAAGTCTGCCGTCATCGTCCTCTTGACCGACGGCGAGAACAACCAGGACCCAGACCCGCTAGAGCTTGCGCAGACAGCCGAGGACCGGGGCATCCGCATCCACACGGTCGGGATCGGGAGCACGGAGGGGGCGGTCCTCAAAATCGAGGGCTTCAACATCCGCTCGCGGCTGGACGAAGAGGGCTTACAGCAGATCTCGCGGCTTACCGGAGGCACCTACTTCAACGCCGCC
>JBAURA010000211.1:0-2405 GCA_049580985.1 Chloroflexia bacterium | reverse complement strand
AAATTGCTCCAAAAGAGTACCCAAAAGGTATACGAAAAAGAGTCCAGTTTTCGATCACTAATGCCATATAGCATATAGAGGGGATGCATGCGGCTAATCGAAATGACACGTTGAGGCTACCGCGTTCCTACAAGTGGCTATGGAGCGTCTAAAGACCTAGCTTGAGCACCATATTTCGTACCACTCTCATTCCCGCCCTAAGTGCCATCCTTGTGGGCCTGCTCCTACCCTATACTTCCGTTGAAGGCATCTCGGATGCTTCCCTGCTTCTGCCAATGTTCAGCAACCGCAATGCAAAATAACTTCTACGCCATAATCCCCCACCACACAGGCGAAAGTATCCTCGTCCTCCCCACGCAAGGCGGGTGGACTATACCTCTCTACCACCCCAAAAGCAGTTGGACGCCGCAAGTCCTGCACATAATTGACGGCGTAAAGGCACAGTTCGGCTTCCAGCCGGCGGTTCGCTACACCCCTCATGTCCAGGTCGAGCGCGTTGAAGAAAAGCGCTATGCCTCCGCCGTCTATGTCATGGTGGCGCCCCCACCCGATTGGGCATCCCCCGAAGGCGCGCGCTGGGTCACCCTGGAAGAGTTCCGCGCCCTGACCCTACCGGACGATTGGCCCCGCCCCCACGTCGATGCTTATTTTGCCGAAGAACAGAGCGGCACGGTCCCGCCCTTGCGCCCGCCCTGGGGCCGCAAAGGCTGGTACTCCGACATCTCCAGTTGGGCCGAGTGCGAGCTGGCGAAACACAACCTCAGCCTCCTCGCTCCTCTCCAACAGATGAAGCAATGGGACATCTCCTCCGTCCTCAAAGGACGCACGGAAGGCGGCGACGTCTACGTTAAAGCCATCCCTACCCTGTTCGCCACCGAGCCGCGCATCACCGCCGGCCTTGCTCGCATCTTCCCCGGCAGCGTCCCCGAGCCACTTGCTATCTATGAACGCCCTAACGAAGGTCGCCTTCTCCTGCGCGACTTCGGCGGCAAGCTGCTCTGGGACGAGGGTGTCGAATCGACGGCTATGGAGGAAGCCTTACGCCTCCTCGCCCGAATGCAGATCGAGTGTGCGGGCCGCACCTCCGGCCTGCTCGCTATAGGCTGCCGCGACCGCCGCATCCAGGGCCTGACAGACGACCTCCGCTCCTTGCTGGCCGACAATCGTGCCCGCGCCCGTCTCACCGAAGATGAGGTCGAGCGCCTGCAAGCCGTCCTCCCTACCATCGAACAGGCATGCGCCCACCTCCTCTCAGCCCCCGTACCCCAGACCCTCCTCCACGGCGATTTCCACGGGGGCAACATAGCCTCCACAGGCGCCGGCTACATCATCTTCGACTGGACCGACGCCTGCGTCTGCCACCCCTACTTCGATCTGCTAACCATAGTCGAAAACGAATACGAGCCTATCGCCGAGGAAAAGCGGGAGCGATATCTCTCTACCTATCTCGGAGAATGGGAAGCCGCGGGCTATGGTTCGCCCCAGGCCCTCCGCGAGACATGCAACCTCGCTCTCAAGATCGGCCCTCTCTATCACGCCGTCAGCTACTGGCAGATAGACCGACATGGCGAACAGGCTATGCAAGCCGAGCTAGGTAATTCTATGGCCTACTTCTTACGTCTCACGTTATCCAGGTTAGAAACACAACAGGAGGTCACATTATGAACAACCGTCTTTTCACCATATCAGCTCTTTGCCTGCTCGTCGCAGCCCTCATCTTCTCCGGCTGCGACTCCGGCCCTGCCCCCACCCCCACGCCGGCAGCCAACGATACGCCCGGCGTCAACGTCACCCAGGCCGATTATGATGCCGCTCTCGCCAGGTGGAAGGCCCTCAACGTGCAAGAGTACAATATGGAAGTCGAATACATAGCCTTCTCTCTCCATGCGGGCACCTGGGCTCTGCGCGTAACAAGCAGCGATATCGAGCCGACAGCTTTCGAGCGCGGCGGCACGCCCACCACGCCTCCCACCACCAATGGGCAAGACCTCCGCTTACTCACCGTAGATGGCCTCTTCAATAACGTCGCCAGGGCGCTACAGGACCAGTCACAACAGGACTATCAATTCCGCTACGAAACGCGCTTCGACCCGGAAAAAGGCTACCCCACCTTCTTCTCGGCCCGCAGCGTGCCCAACCCCAATACCGGCGGCGGTCAGATCGCCGACGCGGACTACACCGGTACGGTAAAGAGCCTGACCGTCGTAAAGTAACGTTCCTACATCCAGGCGACCCGACAGATCGCCTGGATGCAGATTTAACTTGTATCGTCAGCCATGCTCATACGCAGAGCACTACTACTGCTCTTCCATCGTGCTCCTCTCTATGGTATGATAAGCCTCATCTATTCGTGCCGTTGCAACTAATCGGCCATTTATGCAGTCGATACAGCAACGGCCCATGAT
>JBAURA010000210.1:0-7700 GCA_049580985.1 Chloroflexia bacterium | reverse complement strand
CCCCTGCGCCACCAACGCCAGCTCGACTCGCCGCGCCTTATCCGCCATACACTCGCTGTAATTGCCGCCATACGCGGTCAGCGTCCCGTCCTCCAACGACCACACCTGCGTGGCGATATCGTCTATGAACGCCCTGTCGTGCGACACGAACAATATCGTGCCGTCGTAGCTCCCCAGCACCTCCGTCAGCGCCTCCTGCGCGTCCAGGTCCAGGTGGTTCGTCGGCTCGTCCAATATCAGGAAGTTGGCATCCGTCAGCATCAGCTTGGTGAGCGCCACCCGGCTCCGCTCCCCGCCGCTCAGGTCCCCCACCATATTATACACGCTATCGCCCGAAAAGAGCATCTTCCCCAGCAGGTCGCGCGCCACCTCCTCGGTCATGTTCCGCACCGACCGCACCTCTTCCATCACGCTATTACGCGCGTCCAACCCCTCGTGCGCCTGCGCGTAATACCCAAACCGCACGTTGTGCCCCAGCTCCAGATGCCCCGACAACGGCGGCAGCGTCCCCATAATAGTCTTCAGCAGCGTGGTCTTCCCCGCCCCGTTCGGCCCGATCAAAGCCACCCGCTCCCCACGCTCGATCTCCAAATCGGTGCATTTCGCAAGAACAAGGGATCGGGGGTCAGGAGTCAGGGATCGGGAAGAAATATCGCTCTCATCCTGATCCCTAACCCCTGATCCCTGGTCCCTGAGGCGATAGCCGATCACCAGGTCCTCCGCCTCGAACACGCTGAGGCCAGAACGCACGTGTGACCGCAACGTCAGGCGCATCTCAGCGCGCCCCGTGGGCCGCTCAAGCAAACCCTCGTTGTGGGCGCGTCGCAGCCGCTTGAGCCTGCCGAAAGCCTGCTTCTTCTTCTGCCCCTCCTTGTACCGCCGTATGAAGTCCCACGTCTTCTGCACCGTCTCCTGCTGCGCCTCGTACTCGGCAAGCAATCGCTCGTACCGCTCGGCCTTCATCTGCAAATACTTCTCATACGGCGCTGGGTAGTCCTGGAGCCTGCTAAATGCCAGTTGCTCCCCGTCGCTGCGCAATTCCCCGCTCTTGGAGTACCAGGTGAAGGTCTTCGGCGCGGTGAACTCCATATCGAGCGTGCGCTTCGTCACCTTGTTCAAGAACCGCCTATCGTGCGCTATCGCCAGCAGCGTTCCCCCCCATTGGGACAGGAAACCTTCCAGCCACTCTATCGCCGAAATATCGAGGTGGTTCGTAGGCTCGTCCAGCAGCAGCAGATCGGGATCGGCCAGCAGCGCGCGCGCCAGCGCCGCGCGAGTCCGCTGCCCGCCGCTCATCGTGTTCAGGGTCTGCTCGTACTGCTCTTCCCTGAACCCCAGCCCTTGCAACACCTCCTCGATCCGGTGCTCGAAGTTATACCCGCCCGCGTGCTCAAAGCGATGTGTGGCCTCCTCATACTCGACCATGAGCCTGGCCCACTCCGCCTCCTCGCCCTCCACCTTCGCCATCCGCGCCTCAAGCTCGCGCAAACGCTCCTGTAAAGCCCTCACCGGGCCGAGCGCATCAAGCATAGAGTGCACCAGCGTATCCTCGGGCGAAAAGGACAAATCGGACTCCGAAGCGAACGACGACGCGGCCTCCTGCGGCAAATAGACCACCCGCACCGTCTTCGCCTTCACCACGCTCCCCCCGCTAGCGTTCTCCTGCCCCGCGATGATCTTCAGCAGCGTCGATTTCCCCACCCCGTTAGGCCCCACCAGCGCCACCCGCTCCCCCGCGTTCACGGTAAAGCTAACGCCCTCGAAGATCGGGTAAACGTTGTAAGACTTAGCCAGGTTATAGACGGTAAGAAGGGTAGTAGACATTGCGTATTGCGGATTTTAGATTTAGGGTTGCATTCTTGCGTTCATGCTATTATAGCAAGGGCAATCGGACGCATACAACCAGGCCACACTCCTCGCCAAAATCCACAATACGCAATACGCAATACGCAATCTGAAATCCGAAATGTCTTTACGCATAAAACGTATCTTCAACAACCTACAGGGCAGCTTGTGGTTTGTGCCTGCCATGATAGTGCTGGGCCTCATGGTGCTCGCCTTCGTCATGGTATGGCTGGACAGGGCCATAGGCTATGCAACTGCGCAAGATATTACCTTCTTCTTTGGCGCTGGGCCGGAAGCCACGCGCGACATGCTCACCACTATCGCCAGCACCATGCTGACGGTAGCCAGTGTCGCCTTCTCCTTCACCATCGTGGTCTTCTCCTTCGCTTCCAGCCAGTATGCCTCGCGCACTCTGCACAGCTTTATGGACGACAATACCAACCAGGCTGTGCTCGGCACTCTCCTCGGCAGTTTCGTCTATTGCCTCCTGATCCTCCGCACTGTGCGCCTGGAGGCCGGGAACGAGTTTGTACCACTCCTATCCGCCTCGGTAGCTCTCCTGCTGGCAATTATCGACCTGGGCCTTTTCATCCTCTTTATCCACCACGTTGCCGAGGCGATCCAGGCGTACCACATCATCTATCGCGTGGGCCGAGCCACCAGCCGGGCGGTGAACACTCTTTTCCCCAGGCATATAGGCGGCAGCACGGGCATCAGCGAGGCGGACACCGAAAAGTTGCTGTCCAGCTTCGCCACTCAGCCCGTGCGGGCCAACGGCAACGGCTATGTGCAGGCTATAGACACCGAAAATATGCTTACGCTAGCCTCGCGCCACGACCTGATCGTGGCCCAGTGCAAAGGCGTAGGGCGCTTCGTGATGCAAGGTGAAGTAGTAGCCCTGGTCGGCCCTGCGGAGCGCGCCCAGGACAACGTGTGCTCGCATATACGCGGCTGCTTTATCCTCGGCCCTCACCGCACTATCTACCAGGACCCCCAGTACGGCGTACTTCAGCTCTCCGATATCGCCATCAAGGCGCTCTCTCCCGCTATAAACGACCCTAATACGGCGGTCATGGCCCTCAACGAGCTTAGCCGTGTGCTCCGGCAAATCGCCCACAAAGAGCTACCCAGGCACGTGCTGTCGGACAAAGAGGGTAAGCCCCGCATCATCGCTGAAGTACCCACCTTTGAGCACCTCGTAGCCCAGGCATTCGACCAGATCCGGCGCTATGGCATGGCCGACGCCATAATCCCCGCCAAGCTCCTCGACGTGATCGCCGAAATAGCCGAGGAAGCCGACCTCGAATCGGAGCGCACCGTCCTGCGCGAGCACCTTACAGCTATCGTAGCCGACGCCGACCGCGCCATCCAGAACCCCCGCGACCGCGCCATCCTCAACGCCAGGCTCATCCCCACCATGCGCGCCCTCCAAATGCCCGACGACGAACTCAAGCTCCTGTAATTTGAACCACAGAGGCACAGAGACACGGAGGAATCAAGAGGCTCTAGTACTCAGAATCTTCTGATTCCTCCGTGTCTCTGTGCCTCTGTGGTTCAATCACGCTTGCCCCAGGCATCTCCCTTGTGCTACAATGTCAAATGGCCCATTGAATCCGCTAAATCGAAAGCACCACAAATTGGGCCGGAATAATTAACTTCGGCAAGGAGCGGCACAGGATGCCAAAACCAGTCCTGGCAATCGTAGGACGCCCCAACGTCGGCAAGTCCTCGTTTTTCAACAGACTAATAGGCGAGCAGGTCGCCATCGTGGAAGACCAGCCCGGCACCACCCGCGACCGCATCTACGGCGACACCGAGTGGAACGGCGTAGTCTTCACCGTCATCGACACGGGCGGCATGGTGCTGGGCGTGGCCGCCGAGCCGGGCACCGGCCCCCAGGGCGAGGTCACCCCTGAGGACATCGAGCGCCGCACCCGCGAGCAGGCCGAGGCCGCCATCGAAGAGGCCGACGTGATCCTCCTCATGGTCGACGCCAAGGCCGGCCTCACTACCGCCGACACCGACATTGCCGACATCCTCCGCAAGTCCGAGAAGCCCGTGATCGTGGCCGCCAACAAAGCCGACTCCGAAGAGCGCCGCCTCAACGCCGTCGAGTTCTATGCCCTCGGCTTGGGCGACCCCATCCCCATGTCCTCCAAGCACTCCATCAACACCGGCGACCTCCTCGACCAGGTAGTGGAGGCCTTCCCGAAGGAAGAAGAGGAAGCAGAGGACGACGACGAAAAGGTCAAGATCGCCATCGTGGGCCGCCCCAACGTCGGCAAGTCGCGCCTCCTCAACGCCATCCTGGGCCAGGAGCGCGTGATCGTGTCGGACCAGCCCGGCACCACCCGCGACGCCATCGATGAGCACTTTGAGTACACCGAGGGCGAGGGCGAAGAGGCCGTCAAATACGACGTCACCCTCATAGACACCGCCGGCATCCGCCGCCGAGGGCGCATAGACCCAGGCATCGAGCGCTACTCCGTGATACGCACCCTCCGCGCCATCCAGAGGGCCGACGTGGTCCTCCTCACCATCGACGCCACCGAGGGCATCACCGCCCAGGATACCCACATCGCCGGCTACGTCCTCGAAGAATCCAAGGGTATGGTCGTGGTAGTCAACAAGTGGGACCTCGTGGAGAAGGACTCCAACACCATCTACGAATACACCGACCACCTGCGCCAGGAGTTGAGCTTCATCCCCTACGTCACCTTCGTCTTCATCTCGGCCAAGTTCGGCCAGCGCGTCAACAAAGTCCTCCCCGCCGCCGTCAAGGTGGCTAAAGAGCGCACCAAGCGCGTCTCCACCGGCCAGCTCAACAAGCTCGTGAAAGAGGCCGTGGATGCCCACCCGCCCGCCAGCAAGCCCGGCAAGTGGGTCAAGTTCTACTACGCCACCCAGGCCGACATCAACCCGCCCACCTTCGTCTTCTTCACCAACGACGCCGAAAACGTCCACTTCTCCTACAAGCGCTACCTCGAAAACCAGCTACGAGGCGTCTTCGGCTTCGAAGGCACCCCCATCAAGCTGATCTTCAGGACCCGCCAGCACACCGAGTAATCCATGAAAACCATCGGCGTACTGGGCGGTCTAGGCCCGCAGGCCACCTACGACTTCGAGCGGCGGCTCCATCTCGCCGCCCAGCAGCTCATCCCACCCGACGGCAACAGTGGCTACCCACCCCTCGTAGTCCTATATTTCCGCCACCCGCCCGTACGGGTGAAAGAGGACGGCCAGCCGGTCCGTCCTATTGAGCCTAACCCACTCCTCGCTGAAGCCGCGTCCAGGCTAGCAACTATATCCGACTTTATAGTCATACCCTCCAACGGCGTGCACCTGCTTCAATCCTATATCGAACAAGCATCCGGCAAGAAGGTGCTCAGCATCATAGACCTCACCCTCGCCGAGGTAGAGCGCCTCCGCCTCAAGAAGGTAGGCGTATTGGAGTTCGTAGGCACCGGCATATACCAGGTGCCCTTGCGAGCAAGGGACATCCCTTTCGTGACGATCCCCCAGGAACTACAGATTGCGCTGGACCATGCCATCCATGACTACTGGGAAGGCAAGCACAGCGACGAGCAGACTGAAGTCACACTATGGGCTGTTGAAGCACTAAGAAAACAAGGCACTGACGGCATCATCCTCGGCTGCACGGAACTCCCCTTGCTCCTGGGCGACCATGCCCACGCCCCCGACCTGATCAACCCGGCTCAACTGCTGGCCGAAGCCGCCGTCCGCCACGCGATACAAGAGTAAGCGTTCAGACTAGCGGTGAAAGGGTCGTAGGGGCACCCCTCGTGGGTGCCCTCTTGCAGCGAGATTAAGGTATGCGAACAGGGCACCCAAGAGGGGTGCCCCTACGACCCGGGTTTCTCTACCCCAACTCTGAACTCATACGAGTAAGAGCGCACTTGCACCTGCTTACTCTCCCATGCTAAACTAACCTGCAAGCAGCGATACAACCTGCCGTCCCCGCCTGGCTGCTCAGCCCAAATCCCCACCCACAATTAAGAATGCATACAAACCCGTGTGTAGGGGCATGGCGCTGACATGCCCTTACGTGTCAACCAACTTTATTTGCCGTTCTTATTCCGAACGATATACCTGGCATGGTGCCGGGGATAGCTTATCTCCGCGAGCTATCAAACTACACGGAGGGGTATAACATATGGACGAGCAATGCCAACACCTCGATCAAATAACCGGCGTCACCCCTAGCGCACAGGGCTGCGAAGACTGCCTGAAAATAGGCGACAGATGGGTACACCTGCGCCTCTGCATGACCTGCGGCCATGTCGGCTGCTGTGACAGCTCCAAGAACAAGCACGCCACCGCCCACTTCCACGCTACGAAGCACCCCATCATCAAATCGTTCCAGCCCGGTGAAGCATGGGGCTGGTGCTACGTGGACAATCTCTTTTTTGAGAAACTCGACGCATAAACTGGGGGCGCGCTATGCACGAAGTTGAGATTGTACTCGGCCTGCTGCTGGTAGTAGCAGTGCTCGTGCTGCTGGCCGACAAGCTGCGGGTACCCTATCCCATCCTCCTCGTCCTCGGCGGGCTGGCGATCAGCTTCGTGCCCGGCCTCCCCCGCATCGAGCCTGAGCCTGGGCTTGTCTTCCTCATATTCCTCCCTCCCATCATCCAGGCTGCCGCCTACAACACCTCCATACGCGACTTCAGGGCCAACTTTCGCTCTATCCTGCTGCTTGCCATCGGCCTGCCCATCTTCACCATGATAGTCGTGGCGGTCGTAGCCCACTCTCTGGTGGAAGGGATGACCTGGCCCGCCGCCTTCGTCCTCGGCGCTATCGTCTCTCCACCCGACGCCGTCGCCGCCACCTCCATAGCCCAGAAGCTAGGCCTCCCCAGGCGCATCGTCACCATCCTGGAAGGCGAGAGCCTGCTGAACGACGCCACCGCCCTCGTTGCCTATCGGCTGGGCGTAGCGGCTGTGCTCACCGGCGTCTTCTCCTTTGGCGAAGCCGCCTTCCGCTTCCTCCTCACTGCCATCGGCGGGGTAATCGTCGGCTGGGTCGTGGGCATGCTTGCCGTCTGGCTCTTCAAGCGCATAGATGACCCGCCCATCGAGATCACCCTGCAACTCCTCAGTGGCTACGGCAGCTACCTCCTCGCCGAAGCCCTGGGCGTGTCCGGCGTGGTGGCCCTGGTCGCCATCGGCTTCGTCTTTGGCCGCATGGGCTCCACCATCATGTCGCCCCGCACCCGCACCCAGGCCGCCTCCGTCTGGCAAATCGTGGTGTTCGTTCTCAACGGCCTGATCTTCATCCTGATCGGCCTGCACCTGCCGGTAGTGCTGGAATCTCTCTCCGAGTACAGCTTCGGGACCCTTCTCCTCTATGCGGGCGCGATCAGCCTGGCCGTCATCCTGGCCCGAATAGTGTGGATGCCTTTCGGGGCCTACGTGCCCAGGTACATCATCAACAAGATAAAAGGCAGAATACACGAAGAGTACCCCCCACTAGCTAACGCGGCGGTTGTCTCATGGGCGGGCATGCGCGGTATGGTGTCCCTCGCCGCCGCCCTCTCCATCCCCCTCACCGCCGGCAGCGAGCCTTTCCCGGCGCGCCACCTGATAATCTTCCTCACCTTTGCCGTCATCCTGGTGACGCTGCTGGTGCAGGGCCTCTCTCTGCCGATCCTGGCGCGCGTGCTCGGCGTGCGCGACGATGACTCGGCGGAACTGGAAGAGAAGAAGGCCCGCCTCCACGCAGCCGAGGCCGGCGCGCTACGGCTCGAAGAGCTTGCCCGCGAGCAGTGGGCCTCCGCCGATGCCGTGGCCGACCTGCGCGCCCACTACCACGAGCGCAAGCGCCTCTACAGCGA
>JBAURA010000209.1:0-3624 GCA_049580985.1 Chloroflexia bacterium | reverse complement strand
GTAGCCAACTCCGAAGATGGCGTGTTCCACACCACCGACCGGGGCAACACCTGGGCGTTCACCCCCGGCCACGGCGGGACGTACTTCCTAAATCACAACCTCGGCTGGAACGTTTACCAGGATATATCCGAGCGCACCACGGACGGCGGCGCGACCTGGCAACCCGGCTCTATGCCCGGCGGCGCGTGGGCCTACGACGCCATGTTCCTCGACGCGCAGAACGGCTGGGCCTCAGGCTCCGGCTTCCAAATCCTCCGCACCACCGATAGCGGCATGACCTGGAACTACAGCCGCTTCCCCGACACCTATCCCTACTTCGTTTACGACAGTTGGGCTATCGACTTCGGAGACGCCACGCATGGCATAGCCGTAGGCGGTTATTCGGGCGGCGCCCTGGCCGACGGCGGCATTATCCTGACCACTTCCGACGCGGGCGCGACCTGGCTCCCTGGGCACAACGGCTCAGCAGGCACCACCTTCAGTATCTTCGCCCTCGACCAGACCCACGCCTGGGCCGCTAACGAGTACGCCGAGGTGCTCTGGACCACCGACGCGGGCGCGCTCTGGAATCTTTCCAGCATCATCGAGGGCGGCGACGTGTACGATATAGAGTTTGCCGACCCGCTCAATGGCTGGGCGGTTGGCGGTTTGGGCTACGTCGGCCGCTCTACCGATGGGGGCCGCAACTGGGCGCGGCAATTCCCGGATATAGACGACCAGGCCGTGCGCGGCGTCGAAGTCATCAACAGCCAGACGGCCATCATCGTTGGTGGCTTAGGCGGGGCTATCTCCGAGCGCACGACGGATGGCGGGGCGACGTGGACCTCGTTCAACGCCCAAAACGGCGGTACCCTGTTCGACGTCTTCTTCGTCAACCCCACCACCGGCTGGATCGTCGGCAACGGCGGCAGGATCTCGAAAAGCACCGACGGCGGGCAGACCTGGGCACCCCAGGTCTCTCCCGTCACCAGCCAGCTCAACCGCATTTCCTTCGCCGACGAGAATAATGGCTGGATAGGTGGCGGCTTCAGCGCCACCCTGCTCCACACGACGAACGGGGGCGCTACCTGGGTGCAGCAGAACCCCGGCCTGCCCAGCTACGCCTCGGTCCTGGGCGTCAGCGCCCTCAGCCCCAGCATCGCCTGGATCAGCAGCGGCGGCGGCCCATTCGTGCCCCAGGTGCTGCGCACCACCGACGGAGGCGCTACCTGGGTCGAGGAGGAAACCGGCAGCAATCCCAGCGACGTTTTCACCTCCATCTTCTTCCTGACGCCCGATTACGGCTGGCTTGGCGGCACTGCTTCCGAACCGCGCGGCGGCATCCTGCGGCGCGTCCCCGGCATAATCACCCCCACTCCCACCCGTACCATAGGCACCACTACCCCTACCTTCACATCTACCCCCATACCCACGCTTCCACCCACGAACACCCCGGCCAGCATGTGTACCCCTGTCCCTCAGAGCGTCACAGGCTCCATCACCTTTGGCGACCCCCTGACCACCGAAAGCATAGACTGGGACAGGGTCGCGAGCACCTGCGAATTCCCCAAGACCTGCCCTGAGCCTGTCTCCGGCATCGGCGTCCACTACGACTCCTACACCTATACGAACAGCACCGGCTCAATCCGGTGCGTAACAGTTATCATCGATGGCCGCCTGTGCGGGCATGATATAGAGGGCGTCTTCAGCAGGGCCTACCTGGGCACCTTCAACCCGGGCAACGCGTGTATCAACTACCTCGCGGACCCCGGCTTCTACAGCGATATATTCGCGGAGGAGGCCACTTACTCGTTCAACGTCGCCGCCGGTGCCACGTTCGTGGTCGTAGTGGAATCGATCTCCGAAGAGGTAGGGTGCGATAGCTACACGCTGACCGTCACGGGCCTCTCCGCCTGCCCAACGGCAACACCCGGCTCTACATCTACAAACACCCCTGTCGTCACAGCCACCAACACCCCCAACATACTAGCCACCAACACCCCAGGCACAATAATCACGAATACCCCTGGCGGCACAGCTACTACCAGCGCCACCTCCACCACCGTCGCGGCCACCCCCACACTGTGCAGCTTGCAATTCACAGATGCGCCTCTTGACAGCACCTTCTACTCCTTTATACGCTGCCTGGCCTGCCGTGGCATCGTCAACGGCTACCCCTGCGGGGGCCCAGGAGAACCGTGCATCGCCCCCGCTAACGACCCCTACTTCAGGCCCGGCCACGTTGTAACCAGGGGCCAGCTAGCCAAGATCGTTTCCAGCTCGGCGGGCTTCCAGGAGCCGGCATCAGGCCAGACCTTCGAGGACGTACAGTCCGGCTCCACCTTTTACGACTTCATAGAGCGGCTGGTATCCAGGGAGGTAATGTCAGGCTACCCGTGCGGCAGCCCGGGAGAGCCGTGCATCCCGCCTGCTAACCGCCCGTACTTCCGACCCAACGCCACCGCCACCAGGGGCCAGCTAGCCAAGATCGTGTCCAATGCCGCCAACTTCCAGGAGCCGCCAGCAGGCCAGACCTTCCAGGACGTGCCTCCCGGCTCCACCTTCTACGACTTCATCCAGCGCCTGATCACAAGGGGAGTCATGTCGGGCTACCCATGCGGCGGCCCAGGCGAACCCTGCCTACCTCCCGGCAACCTCCCCTACTTCCGCCCATCCAACAACGTCACCAGGGGTCAGACCACTAAGATCGTAGCCAACACCTTCTTCGCGGCTTGCCAGACCCCACAACGATAGATAACACCCTCTCATCCTACAAGGGGGCCCATGCCTCAGCCAAGGGTCCCCACTCCTCCACCCCAAATCCGCATAAAAACTACCCAAATGGCTACTTGTAATAACAGAACATGTGTGCTATGATCGAGAAGAAAGAGCCTTCGCTAACCAGCCTGCACCATCGTAGGGGCGGAGCTGTCCTCTCATGCAACAACCAAATAGACAAGAGGGAACCAGAGTGCATAGAACTACACCAGGCCCATGCACCTTAATCTCCCATACCCCAAATCCAAAATCCGCGATCCAAAATCCAACAAAAACCTCCGCGTTCTCCGCCCCTCCCCTCTTCTCCGCGATAAAAAACAAGCTCTCCCTTTCACCCTTCTCCCCCTTTGCTACCTCGTGTTTGAATAAGTCCCTAACCCCTTAATCCCTTAATCCCCAATCCCTAATCCCTCTCATCGCGTTTCCAAAATCCACCGACTTTTATTGTATGATCTATGCATGTAACCACCAACGTAACATAAAGGTACAACCCACATGATCCAAGCCGTTGTAATGTCAGCGCCCCATGCCCCGCTTGAGCTTCGACCCTTCGCCGAGCCGCAGCTAGAGCCTGGCGCTGTCCTCCTGCGCACGCTTGGCAGCGAAGTATGCGGCACCGACGTGCACCTGTGGCACGGTCGCCTCGCGGGCGTGCCCTACCCGATCATCCCAGGTCACGTCAGTGTCGGCGAGATAGCCGCCATAGGCGGCACAGCCACCGACGTAGATGGCCGCCCCCTATCTGTTGGCGATGTCGTCACTTTCCTCGACGTATACGGCTCGTGTGGGCGCTGCTGGTACTGCACCGTCGCTCATGCCACCACCCGCTGCCCGCATCGCCGCGTGTACGGCATCACCCTCTCGGCG
>JBAURA010000208.1:0-2960 GCA_049580985.1 Chloroflexia bacterium | reverse complement strand
CCCCAGGCCCACGGCCCCGACCGCCAGGATGTCGAGCGCGAACACCGGCAGCAGGGCCGTGGCCCCGCCCAGCAGCACCGCGAACATATCAAGCGTGATCGCCCCCAGGATCACGGGCGTGCGGCGGATGAAGCTCACCCCGGCCAGCAGGGACGAGAGGCTCAGTGGTTCCGTGCTGCGCTCGATGGCTCGCGGGCGCAACAAGAAGAAGAGCGTGGCAACAAGCAGCAGCAATCCCCCGGCCAGGGCGTAAACCCAGGAAGCCCCGCCCCAGAGCGCGATCAACAAGCCGCCAAGTGCGGGACCGAGGATGGCCGACGTCTGCCAGGCCCCACTCGACCAGGTGGCGGCGCTGGCATAGTGCGAAGCCGGCACTACCTGCGCGTTCAAGGCGCTGAACGATGGGCTTTGGAAGGCCCTGGCGACGCCGATGCCAAACAACAGCGCATAGATGGCTGGCAGAGGCCCCTCGATGATGGAGAGGCCGAACAGCCCGAATGCGCAAGCCGCGACCCCGCTCATCGCCGCCACGACGACCCATTTACGGTCGCGGCGGTCGGCCACGTGCCCGGCAGGCAGCGCGAGCAGCAGCACCGGCACGATCTCCACCAACCCCACCAATCCCAGGCTCAAGGGGTCGCGCGTGCGCTCGTATAACTCCCAGCCTACCGCCACGCCCACCATCTGCTCGGCAACCACTGCCAGGAAGCTGCCAAGCACCAACAGGCGAAAGTCGCGGAAGCGTAGCGCGGCCAGCGGGTCATGACGAGGGGCTAATGGTTCCGGTGGGTCGGAGGGCTCAGGCGTTTCTACCAGGCTCATAACTTTCCAGTATACTGCTAAGCACGATGAATCGTAACCCTGCAAACCAATATATCCTTGCCCTTGACCAGGGCACGACCAGCTCACGCGCTATCGTTTTCGACCGTAACGGGCGGGTGGTGGGCCAGCGCAATCAAGAGTTCCCGCAGATATTCCCACAGCCCGGCTGGGTAGAGCATGACCCTGAAGATATATGGGCCAGCCAGGTTGAGGTAGCCCGCCAGGTGGTGCGCGATTGCGGCCTCATACCAGGTCAGATAGCGGCGATTGGGATCGCCAACCAGCGAGAGACAACCCTGGTGTGGGACAGGAAGACCGGCGAGCCTGTCTGCAATGCTATCGTATGGCAGGACCGCAGGACGGCGGAACTGTGCGACAGCCTGAGGGAGAGAGGCTGGAGCCGCAAGATCCAGGAGAAGACGGGGCTGGTAATCGACCCCTACTTCAGCGCCACCAAGCTGAAGTGGATACTCGACAACGTGCCGGGAGCCGCGCGGAGGGCCGCGGAGGGCGATTTGCTATTCGGCACCGTCGACACGTTCTTGCTCTGGCGTCTGAGCGAGGGTAGAATCTACGCCACCGATTGCTCGAACGCCAGCCGCACTATGCTTTTCAACATACACGACATGCGCTGGGACGACGAGATCCTGCGCGAGCTGGGTATACCCGAAGCGATGCTACCGCCCGTCTTCCCCAGCAGCCACGCCTATGGTTATTCGGCAGAGAGCTTTCTAGGGGCCAGGGTCCTTATCGGCGGAGTGGCGGGTGACCAGCAGGCCGCGACCTTCGGCCAGGCATGCTTCACGCCCGGCATGTCTAAGAATACGTACGGCACAGGGTGTTTTATGTTGATGAATACCGGGGAGATGCCGGTAGCGAGCAAGCACAACCTGCTGGCGACCGTCGGCTGGAGCGTGGGAGGTAAGACCACCTACTGCCTTGAAGGCTCAGTATTCAGCGCGGGTGCGGCTGTGCAATATCTGCGCGACAGCCTGGGGATAATAGAAAGCGCGGCCCAGAGCGAAGAGCTAGCATCTTCGGTGGAGAGCAGCGGCGGAGTCTACTTCGTGCCTGCTTTCGCGGGCCTGGGAGCACCCTATTGGGACGCCTACGCGCGCGGCGCGATCCTGGGGCTGACGCGCGGCAGCGGGCGCGGAGAGATAGCGCGGGCTACTCTGGAGTCGGTTGCGTACCAGACACGCGACCTGCTTGAAGCCATGCTCGCCGACAGCGGTGCGGGCCTGACCGAGCTGCGAGTGGACGGCGGCATGGTGGCGAATAACCTCCTGATGCAGTTCCAGGCCGACATCCTGGGCGTGCCGGTCGTGCGCCCTGTGGTGACCGAGACCACCGCCCTGGGCGCTGCTTACCTGGCAGGGCTGGCGGTAGGGTACTGGCAGAGCCAGGATGAGATTGCCCGCAACTGGTCGGTCGACCGGATATTTTCGCCCGCGATAGACCAGGCCCATAGGGACAGGCTCTATCACGGTTGGCGCCACGCAGTGGAGCGCGTGCTCCGCTGGGAGCAGGCCTGAGCGCCTAATGAGAAAACGCATTGCTATCGTAGGTGCAGGCCATAATGCTCTCGTCTGCGCCTGCTACCTGGCTAAAGCAGGCCACGACGTCACAGTTTACGAGCGCCGCTCTCGCATGGGCGGGGCGGTCAATACGGAGGAACTGTGGCCCGGATACCACGTGGACACCTGCTCGGTGATGCACATCCTCATCCACAAAACGCCCGTGATCCGGGAACTGGAGCTTTACAGGTTCGGGTTGGAATATATGCAGATGGACCCCTGGGGCTTCGCGCCCTTCCCCGACGCGCCGCATATCACCTTCTGGCGCGACCTAGACCGGACATGCCAATCTATAGCGCGTATATCGGAGCGGGACGCTGAGGCTTACCGGGCGTTCGTGCGAAAATGGCACAACTTCAACCAGGCGGTATTCGAGCTATTCGCCGAGGCCCCCGCGCCGGGAGCGGCCATTGGCAAAATCGCCCGCCGAACGGCTATCGAGCAGATCAAAGCCAGGGGCCAGGGCGATCCCACGATGACGGGCCTGCCTCTCCTGGGCAAGGTGCTGGGCAGCTACGGCAGGATGCTGGACGAGACGTTCGTGTCGCCGCAGGTGAAGGC
>JBAURA010000207.1:0-7033 GCA_049580985.1 Chloroflexia bacterium | reverse complement strand
CATCTTTGGGGAACTGGGAGCGTATCAGGTGGTTGAGGGCGAGTGCAACCTTCTTCGCTGCCAGGAAGCAGCCGCGCAAGAGCATCGACCGGCTCATGTCGATCAGGAGCACGGTGGAGCTTTGGGTCATGTACTCGGTCGAATGTACCTCGAAGTCGGGAGGCTCCAGCTTGACGGGGGTGCCTACGCCCGCGCGGGCGAGGGCGTTACCGAGAGTGGCGCGCAGATCGAGGTGGAAGACGTCGCCGAACTCGTATGGCTTGGAGTCGTAGGTGCGCTCGCCGCCACGTCCCCGGATGCTGACGGCATGCTTACCGAAGGCATCGCGCTTGAGGTAGGCAAAGATGTCCTGCAACGCTTTCTGGCCGAGCTTACGGGTAGCGCGTGGGGTTAGCTGCATCTCCGCGCCTTTCCACTCCAGGTAGCCGGCTTCCTCTAGCTCGCGCGCAAGCTCGCGCAACTGGTCGAGCGCCTGCTGGGCGTCTGGGCCTAGCAGCTCTGCTACCTTGTCGCGGTCTATGTCGTCCATACTTTCGCCCCGGCGGGCGGCGTTCAGGTCGCGCTCAAGCTTCTCTAGCTCGTCCAGTTGCTCCATGATCTGCATCGCCTCGGACATCGAGAGGGACTCGTCGGGGTCGCCGGAGAAGCGATATTGCCTGCCGGAGCGCATTGGCATAAGCGCGCCTAACTGCTCGGCAAGCTCCTGCATCTCGGCCTGAAAGCCGGAGTCCTGCATCATGCCTTGCATCATGCCCTGTAGCTGAGCGCGCTGCTGGGGCGACATCGATTCGAGCATGTTTTCCATGCGTTGCATCTGGGCGCGCAGGTGCTCTAGTAGCTGGTCGATGTTCTCGATGCCGGGCGGGAAGTGATGCCCGTGCTTCTGCATGAACTCGTTGAAGTGCGGATCGCGGCCCTCGCTGTGGGCACGCAGCATCTGGTTGAGGTCGCGGAGCATCTCGCGGGTGGCTTCCATGGCCTGCGGGTCGGTCTGCATCCGCTGCATGCTCTCCTGGAGGCCGGAGAAGGTGTTCTGGACCATCTGCTGTTCGAGCATCTTCATGAGGTCCTGGAACTGCTGCCGAGCGTCCGGGTCCATGAAGTCGTACTCTTTGAGGCCTTTGATCTGGCCCGCCAGGTCGGGGGGCAGGTTGTCAAGCTGCTCCTTGCGGCGCGCGGCCATGCTCTCCAGCATTTTCTGAAGAGCAGCCTGCTGCTCGGACGAAGGACGAACGTCGGAAGACGAAGGATCTTGTTCGCTTGCGGTACTTTCGTCGTTCGTCTTTCGTCCTTCGTCCACCCTGCGGTCTATCCCCGCGCGCTCGGTCTCTTTGATCTTTTCGAGGCGCTGGCGGATGTCGTTCACTATAGCGTCCATGTTGTGCTGGCGAAGGGTGTCCTGGCGGGCCTGCTTGAGACGGTCCAGGAGGTCGCGGAGGCCGGGCATCCGCTCGCCTGTTTGGAAGCGATGCCCCTGCTGCATCAGTTTTTCGAGGGCGCGGCGCACGTCGCCGTGGGCCAGTATGTCCTCGGAGATGGCGTCCATAATAGCTTCGGCGTCAAAGGGCAGGATCTGCTGGGTTCCATCCCAGCGGGAGTAACGAAATGAAAACATACGGGTCTCCTGGGCGCGGTTGGGATATTGACCGCAGAGGCGCAGAGAGCGCGGAGGTTCGCAGAGATTTATTGTGGGGATTCTGCCTGGAGATTAATGGGTATGCCTAACAAGCGTTAGTTTGATCAGAGAGCGGAAGTTGTTCTTTCTGTTCAGAAGGGATCTGTTCGCTACTATGGCCGTTCTGATCACTGATCCCCGATCCCTGATCTTTAGTATAGTCCTTATCCCAGATACGCTGCAATACCACCCATTGGTCGGGGGCTTTCAGGATGTACTTTTCGAGGGTCTGGGCGACTTTGCGCATGTTGATGCGCACGTCCTCCTCTCGGTCGCCGGTGCGCTCTAGCTGTATTGGTTCCTCTATAATGACGACCGAGGTGTTGTCGGGGAGGCGCATGGTGTAGCCGGGCACGAGGGCCGCGCCGGTGCGGAGGGCGAGGGCTACCGCGCCCTGGGGCATGTCGGCGGGGGCATCGAAGAAGGGCACGGGGGTGCCATCGTCGTTGACATCGCGGTCCACGGCCAGCATGAGCACCTCGTTGTTGCGGAGCAGCTTGTAGATGGTGCGGATCTCCGAGCTACCCATCTTGAGCATTTTGATGCCGAAGTGGCCGCGGAGCTTATTTACGTAATCATACAGGATAGGCGGCTCGATATCCTCAGCGACCACCGATACGTTGTAGTTGCGGGCAGCCGCCAGTTGGGCTACGAGACTGAAGTTGCCCATGTGGCCGCTGATGAGGATCGCGCCCTTGCCCGCTTTGAGGGCGTTGTCCAGGTGCTCCGCGCCATGCACGGTGATGGTGCGCTCGAGGCCGACAGGCGACATGGTGGGTATGCGGATAACGTCATAGTAGTTCTTGAAGACGTTGCGAATGATCTTGCGGGCCAGGATGCGTTTGAGGCGGCGCGACGATTTGGGCAGGACGTGGCGCACGTTGTCGAGCACCGAGGCGCGCACTTTGTAGTTGAGCATGAAGAGTATGCCGCCGGCCAGCGAGCAGAGCCAGTAGGCCAGGCGCGGAGGCACGAACCTGACAACAACGGAGGCTATGCGAAGGAGGTAGTAGGTTTTCACGATTGCGGATCTCTGATTGCGGAGTGCGGATTTAGCAGGGGCAGTATGGGCCTCTGACTGATTATATCATGATATGGAATATGGCCCATACGTCCGGGCAACCGACTGTAGCCTGATAACTATAATCGGGCCAACGAGATGCCTGACAAGGACTTTCCGGTTGAAGTGAGGGACTCTTTTCCTATTGCCCGTGACACCTGGCATTGATAGAGTCATACCAGATGGTGATCCCCAGGTCGTGAAGAGATGGAACAAGAAGCACAGGCGAATATTCCAGGCCATAGCCTGGTGACCGAAGCAGACCCGTACAGGCAGGCGATGGCGCGGAGCTATGCAGATAGCAGGCGCATGGTCGGCGTTGCAACATGGGTGCTGGGTTTTGCGCTGTCTTATGTGCTGATCAATCCTTCCATCAGCCTGGCGTTACGCCGGTGGGCACAGTCCGTTTCCAGCGACCCAGGCATAATAGTCGCTTTGTATGTATTGGCGATGGGCGGAGCGTTCATGCTCGTGAGTCTGCCTGTGTATGCCTGGGCAGGCTATTATCTGCCACGCAAATACGGCCTGGCGACGTTGACGGCGCGCGCTTGGTGGTTGGATTGCGGAAAAGTGGTGGTAGCCGGCCTGGTGCTATGGGTGGCAACCGCCGAAGTGTTCTACTGGATAGTGAGGGCTAACCGCGAGGGGTGGTGGCTATATGTGGCGGTACTGTGGTGGGGGGCGTTGGTGCTGTGGGAATACCTCTGGCCTTTGAACAGGTTCTGGGGGGACAAGCTGGTGCCGCTTGACGACCTGGAGATCAACCGCAGGCTTACGAAGATGGCAGAGCAAGCGGGAGTGCGGGCCATGAGTGTGTGGATAATGCCCGTAAGCAAGCGGACACGGAGCACGAACGCCTGGTTGGTAGGGATGGGGCGAACGCGCAGGATCATACTTGCCGATACGATGCCTGCGAATTTCAACCACGACGAACTGGAAGCGGTCCTGGCTCATGAGCTGGCACATCACGCGCACGCGGACATTGACCGGCAACTGGCGATCAAGGGGATAACCATCCTCGCAACTATGTTCGCGGCATACCACGTACTCAACTGGTTCGGCGGCAGCCAGGGACCAGGAGGCGCGGCGGACGTGGCAACCATGCCGTATCTGCTGATCGCTTTAGCGGTACAGGGAGTGTTGGCGGCCACGGTGGGTAGCTATCTGTCAAGGCGGGCCGAGCGTGCCGCCGACCGGTACGCAATGGAGCTGACGGGCAACCCGGACGCCTTCAAATCGGCTATGATCAAACTGGCCGATTTGAACCTGATGGAGACCCAACCGGCGGGAGGGCCTTTTGAGGAGCCGCGCACACACCCCACGATAGGCGAGCGGGTGCGGATGGCGGACGTGGTGGCCGGGCGACCCGCCGCCTCTACCGCGAGCGCGCCGATGCCACAGGGGGCAGGTTGGTCGAAGCGGACCCGGCTGATGGTGGCAGGCGCTATGCTTGCTCCTCTGCTGCTTGTGGGGATTTCGGGGGTGTGGTCGGTGAGTGCGTTTGTGCTACCTGTGCTACGGCAGTATCAAAATGGCTACACCGGTTACGACGGCCCAGGCACGGGGCCTGCTGCCTCATGGCCGGATCTGGTGGCAAGCGCGCGGCAGGAAGCACTCAGAGTTGAAGAGGGCATGGAGATCTATATGATCTCGGCTTATCCTATAGATTACGAGGAGTTGCATAACGATAGCGTGCTGGCGGTGAGCTTCTATTTCCAAAATAGAGAGGGTAAGACGGTAACGGTTACGCTCGTAGATACGGAGCCGCCGCAAACTTACTATACGACACCAACGTGGGAGCAAGGTGAACAGCCCACCGAACGCAGGCTTGAGAGCGCCCGACAGGTCCTATCAAAGGTCAGGCTCAGGGCACGAGGCGAACCCGTTTACGCTATAGTGGAGCAAGCGTTCTATCCGCTGCCGGGGGAAGCAGAACCGGCGGGCTGGCGCATCAGCTATTTAGCCGATAAAGAAGCACTGGACCTGACGGTAGAGCCGAGCAACGGGCGGATATTGTCTCGCCAGGTAGCACCAATTGAATATTACGAAAGATGCGAAGAGTGTTGAGGGTGAGGCAGACTAGTGCGGAAGAAGTTGGCCTGTTTGGCCGTTCACCAGTTCCACATTCACATCGAGCTTGCCGCCCCAGAAGCGTTTCTGCTTCACTTCGGCGTCGTGGGATTCGGTGCGGGGCCACATCTCGCGGAACATGTACCACTGATTGGGGTACTGGCGGATCACATCTTCCATCTTGCTCACGATGGCCTGGGTGATGATCTGGATATCGCGCTCCTTCTCGCCCGTGAGGAGGGGTTCGTACTCGATGGGCGGCTCCACGATGCCCGCGAAGGTTCTCTTGCCCGGCCTGCGCACGCAGTAACCCACCACTATGGCTGCCCTTGTCTTCAGAGCGATAGCGCCGGGGCCGCCGGGCACATAGGCTGTCTCGCCGAAGAACTGCACCGGCACGCCGTCCGATGGATCTTCCGGCTTGTCGAAGAGGATGGTGACGCCCTCGTTGTGCTTCAGGGCGGTGAAGATCTGCCGAAGGGAACTGGTATCGAGGCGGATTATCCTCATGCCCGCCTTTTCACGGGTGCCGTTCACCAGTTCATCCATCTTCTGCGGCTCGTGGGTCTCGGATATGGCGCTGAGGGGGAGACCATAGCTGAGAAAGACCGCGCCCGCCATGTCCCAGTTCCCAATATGGCCTGTGATCACGAGCACACCCTTGCCCCGCTCCCTGGCCTCGAAGAGATGGTGAATCCCTTCGCGGATGGGCACGGCTTTGCTGACGTCGAGCTTGTCCAGGTGGGGGAAGCGGAGGAAGTCGACGATGGTCATGGCGTAGTTGCGGAACGATTGGCGGGCGGCACGCTTGACAGTCTGCCAGGATGCCTCCGGTCCGAGCACGCGCCGCATGTTGCTGACGGCGTTGGCCGAGTGCCGCTTCCAGGTGAAGTAAATGAAATCGCCGACCAGGTTAGCCACAAGGTAGCTCGCACGCCTGGGTATGCGGGCCGATAGCCAGCTAACACCCCGGAACAGGTAGTATTTGAAGTTCACCCAGAGGGGGTGTATAGGCTTCTTAAGGGAGTCCATGCTAGGTTCCTCCTAAAACGTAAAGCGTAAAACGTAACTAGGTCACTCGTCACTTACGTTTTACGCTTTACGTTTTACGTTCTACTTCTTGCGCCCGTTTGTCGATACGGAGGGGGCAACCTCCGTCGGCACGGCGGGGATGCCATCGGAGGAGGGGGTGGCGGGAGGCTGGGTGAGGGCTTCCGACCGTTCGGCCATGCGCTCTTCGGTCTTGCTGCGGGTAGTGGCATAGCGGACGATGAATTCCTCGACCGAGTCGTGGGCCACGTCGTCCGTGTACTGGACGGGCGGGCTTTTCATGAAGTAGGAGGAGGGGGCTTCGAGCGCGCCGCTCACGCCGTTGTCGAGGGCCAGCTTGAGGCAGCGAATGGCATCGATCACCACGCCCGCGCTGTTAGGGCTGTCCCATACTTCCAGCTTTAGCTCCATGTTGAGGGGCACGTCGCCGAAGGTGGTGCCTTCGATGCGGATGTGGCACCACTTGCGGTCCTCAAGCCAGGGCACGTAGTCGCTGGGGCCGACGTGCACGTTCTCTTCGCCCAGGTCGTAGTCAAGCTGGGAAGTGACGGCGTTAGTCTTGCTGATCTTCTTGGACTCCAGGCGGCTGCGCTCAAGCATGTTGTAGAAGTCCATGTTGCCACCGAAGTTTAGCTGGTAGGTGCGGTCGATGCGCACGCCGCGCTCGCGGAAGAGGCGGGTGAGCACGCGGTGGGTAATAGTCGCGCCCACCTGGCTCTTGATGTCGTCGCCGATAATGGGTAGGCCCTTATCCTCGAAGCGCTTGCGCCAGTAGTCCTCGCGGGCGATGAAGACTGGGATGCAGTTGATGAAGCCGATGCCCGCCTCCAGGGCCTGCTCGACGTACCACTTGGTAGCCATCTCGCTACCGACCGGGAGGTAGTTGATCACCATGTCGGTCTTGGTCTCGCGGAGCACCTTGATGATATCGACGGTCTGGCCGGGGGCCTTTTCGATCACCTGGGAGAGGTACTGGCCGAGGCCGTCGTGGGTCATACCGCGCATGACAGGGATGCCCAGGTTGGGCACGTCGCTGAACTTCATGGTATTGTTGGGCTTCACGAAGATGGCGTCGGAGAGGTCCTTGCCTACCTTGTTCTTGTCGATGTCGAAGGCGGCGCTGAACTCGATGTCGCTGATGTGGTAACCGCCGAGGCGTGTATGCATCAGGCCGGGGA
>JBAURA010000206.1:0-3625 GCA_049580985.1 Chloroflexia bacterium | reverse complement strand
CTTTCCCTGCAAGACCCTCCCCGCTCGACCGAGCAGATCATGCACCCGGAGAAGTTCCTGCAAACTCCCATCGACCAGCCGAAAGATGTGGCGCTGCCCGATCTGCTGCCCGCGCTTGGCGAGCCGTGGGCCTTCAAAGAGAGCAACACCCTGGGCGAATTCGAATTCAATACGATGTTACGCGAAAACGGCGCGAGCGACCCCGACCGAGGGGCCGATGGCTGGGGCGGCGCGAAGTTCGCCCTCTACAAGCTGGAGCACGAAGCCCTGGTGTACTCAAGCACAGTGTGGGACACCGAGAAAGACGCCCAGGAGTTCTATGGGGCCATGTATGAGAGCTTTGCCAAGATGCAAAAGGATGGCGATTACTGGACAGATCCCGCACGCACCTTCTGGATGAAGTGGGAGGGCAAGAAGGTCGTCTTCATCGCCTCCACAAACAGGCCAGCTCTAGAGCGCGTAGTAGCCACGGTAAAGTAGCCAGGGATGGGGGATTAAGGGATTAAGGGATTACGAATAAGAGAATAGTGGCCTTAAGATCTGTCTGACGATGGAACTTCCTTAAGTCGGCAGAGCAGATTCTGAGGTTATGAACCTCACTTCCCACGGAACTTCCTTTAAGTGGGAAGTGAGGTTTGAGGTCTCTAATCCCTAATCCCCTAATCCCCTAACCCCCTAACCCCCGATCCCTGATCCCTGGTCCCCTGCCCCCAGTCGTGTATAATGACTGTGACCTAACTGTTCGCCCATGCGTAGATCCAGATAGGAGGATTGTTATGGGCAAAGTGTCACGATTCGTTACCGTTCTGCGGGCCACATACCTCGGCTCATTTGTCATAGGCCTTGTGATGCTCCTGCTTGGGGCGTTCGCGCCCCCCGTGCAAGCGGCTCCTGCCGGGCAAAGCTCAGGTTTTGTCTACGTGGCCCGCTTCAAGCTCCCGATCACTCCCGTCAGCGCGCAGTATTACGACCGCGCCATTGCCACCGCCGAGCGCGACGGGGCCGCTGCCCTGGTTGTGGAGCTTGACACGCCGGGCGGGCTGGTCGACTCGATGCAGACGATGGTGCAGCGCACCCTCGCCAGCCGCGTGCCGGTGATCGTCTACGTATCGCCGCAGGGTGCCATGTCGGCTTCGGCGGGTGTATTCATCGTGTACGCCTCGCACGTGGCTGCTATGGCCCCCAATACCACTATAGGCTCCGCCGAGGTGATCCTGAACGCGGGCGACGAGAGTGGCAGCGCTACACCCGAAAGCGGCGACGCGGCTGCCGCGCGCCGCAAAGTCACCAACCTGCTGATCGCCCAGATAACCAACCTGGCCGAACAGCGCGGCAGGAACGTCGATTTCGGCGTGAAGGCCGTCACTGAGAGCGCGAATATCGGCGCTCAAGCTGCCCTGGAGCAGAATGTAGTCGATTTCGTAGCCACCGGCATTGACGACCTGCTGGCCCAGGCCGACGGGCGCACGGTGCATATCGGAAACGCCAACGAGCAGGTAGTGCTCCATACCAGGGGCGCGGCGGTGCGCGCTATCGAGCCAACCCTGGGCGAGGACGTACTATTCCTGATCACCAACCCCAGCATCGCCTTTATCCTGATCAGCCTCGGCACGCTCGGCATCACCTGGGAATTCATCAACCCCGGCTCGGTCTTCCCCGGTGTGGTGGGCGCGATCTGCCTCCTGATCGGCTTTCTGGGCCTGGGGACGCTCCCCATCAACTGGGCGGGCGCGGTGTTCCTGGCGCTGGCTTTCGTCCTCTTCATAGCGGATATCTTCATGACCGCGCACGGCATCCTGACTGCCGGGGGCATAGCCTCGCTCATCCTGGGCGGCTTGCTGCTGATCAACACCACCGAGGCCCCTGGCTTGCCCCCGGTCTCCCCGGCTGTGGTGTTCGGGACGGCTGCCGGCATGGGCGCGTTCTTCTTCTTTGCCGTATTCAAGGTGTTGCAGGCGCGCCGCTATCGCCCGGCCACCGGCAGGGAGGGGCTTGTGGGGCACATAGCGGTAACGCGTAGCGACCTGTCGCCCGAGGGTATGGTGTTCGTCGAGGGCGAGCTATGGCACGCTACCAGCGCGAACGGCTCGATCCCCTCCGGCCAGCGGGTGCGCGTGGTAGCCGCGGATGGGCTGAAGCTGATAGTCAAGCCGGAGGCCGTGACACAGGCTGAGACGGCGCCCGTTGGCATAGATACGCGCAAACTGTGAGCTTAATATATTTTGTGTTGCTTTCTGAGCTATTTGTGGTTCAATCTAATGAAGGAGAAAAGTAGATGGATGCCTTTCTAGGCTTGTTGGCCTTTATTGTGCCCTTCCTCGTGGTGCTCTTCAGCATCGGCAGCTCCGCCGTCAAAGTGGTGCAGGAGTACGAGCGCGGTGTTATCTTCCGGTTGGGCCGGTTGGTGGGCGCGCGTGGTCCCGGCCTCTTCTTCATCATCCCGTTCGTGGACCGGATGGTGAAGGTTGACCTGCGTGTGGTTACGCTCGACGTGCCGGCGCAGGAGGTGATCACCAAGGACAACGTGACTGTGCGCGTGAACGCAGTCCTCTATTTTCGAGTGTTCGAGCCGGAGAAGGCGGTGGTGGCCGTGACGGACTACGTGCGCGCCACGCACCAGATCGCGCAGACCACGTTGCGGAGCGTGCTGGGCCAGTCCGACCTGGACGAGCTTCTGTCCCAGCGCGAGGCTATCAACCTGAAGCTGCAACAGATCATAGACGACCAGACCGAGCCGTGGGGCATCAAGGTCGGCATCGTGGAAGTGAAGGACGTGGAGCTGCCCCAAAGCATGCAGAGAGCGATGGCCCGGCAAGCCGAAGCCGAGCGCGAGAAGCGCGCCAAGATCATCCACGCCTCCGGCGAGTTCGAGGCGTCCAAGATGCTGACCGATGCCGCCCGCGTCATCGGCAGGGAGCCTGCCGCGATCCAGCTGCGCTACCTCCAGACCCTTACGGAGATAGCCTCCGAGCGAAATTCCACCATTATCTTCCCCATCCCGGTCGAATTGATAAGCCTGATACCCAATATCCTGAACAGGGTGCGCGATAGCTCGGACGATAGTGGCAGCGACCTCTATACTCCTACAGGCACAGAGGACCTAACCGATGCTTCGGCCCCCGGCAGCCTGCCCCAGCCGATAGCAGGCTCAGAAGCCGAGGAGGAGATGGCGCGGCCAGAGGCCAGCACCCTCCACCAGTTGAACGACGAGAACTTGACCGAAGCCCGCGAAGAGCGCGCCCGCTTCCTGGAAGGGGATTTAGATGCCCGTCCGGCGGACGACAATAACCAAAGCTAGTTAACCCACAAGCTTGTATAGGAAGTTAAGCTCTATGTGATCTATCCTGATAAACCGTGCTTGTTCCTACACCCCAAGTCCCCTTTGTATGCTGAGTGGAGCAAACTGCACCTTGTGTACCCACTAGCCGCTCAAGTAGGGAATTGTCATTCTGAGCGAAGCGAAGAATCTCGTTCCGCACGCATAATCTTGGGGATACAGATTCTTCGCTTCGCTCAGTACACCACCAACTAAGGAATGGCAGATATAACAGGGTATAAGGACTTGAGTTTGATACGAGCATCTTTGTTGGTGAATTGCCAGTCTATGGTGACATGGGCCGAGTTT
>JBAURA010000205.1:0-14154 GCA_049580985.1 Chloroflexia bacterium | reverse complement strand
GAGATACCGGGATCTATCGACTGGCGGCTGACGTTCACGCAGTTCAGGCACAACCACGGGTGGCGGCCTTTCTGCCTGGGGCCGAACGGGATCAACTTCCGCATGGACGAGATACGCCACGTGCTACGCACCGCCGTGCCCCGGCCTGGCGTGCGAGTGCTCGATCTGGGGTGCGGCGCGGGGTGGCTGAGCCTGGAGATGGCGCGGCTGGGGGCGAACGTGCTCGCGCTCGATATATCGCCCGCCAACCTGGCGCTTGCCCGCTACATGGCAGAGACGAACGCGCGCAACTCCCCTTACCTCTACAAGCGGTTCGCGGGCGTGGGCTACGACCCCGGCCTGTTCGGGAGCGTGCGGTACGAATTTGCCGACCTGAACAACGCGCGGTTGCCGGCGGGCGAGTTCGATGCGGTGGTCGTGTGGGACTCGCTGCACCATATCGCCAACCTGGAGGGGTTGCTTGAGCAGGTGCGGGGCGCGCTCAAGCCGGGCGGGGTGTTCGTGGGCGTGGACCACGCGGTGGCGACGATGGACACCTGGGCTTTCCACGATATTGTCATGGCCCAACTGGATGCGCTGGTCGCGTGGGTAGGTGACAAGGATCCACGGTGGCTGTACGGGGCGGTGGCGGACGCGGCGGATCGGCTCGATTGGGGGGCGCTGTCCGTAGACCGCGACGACACGCCCGTGCCCGGCTGGGAGGCGTTCCACGAGACGTTGTGCGCCGAGATGCTGGATGTAGTGCGGTCTGGTATGAGGGCAGAGGCCGTGGAGAAGGTGCAACAGGAAGCTATAGCCCCCAAGAGAGAGGACGCGGAAGAGTCGCCGTTCGAGGACGTGAGCAGCGAGCGGCTGGTGAATACGCTGCTCGATAGCTTCCGCGCCGAGCGGTTCACCACCCTGTGCCCCCTGATACAACCCGAAACCCACTTCCCCGCTTACAGGAGCGAGGAGGAGCGCATATTCCAGCACTACCTGGCGGCAACCCTGGTGCGGATCGGCGAGCGAGCTATCGCGCAGGGGCAGACGGACGGCCAGTGGTTCCTCTTCCAGATGACCCCTGACCGGCCGGGAGGAGATGCCGCCATGCCGGAGTCCATCCAACGAGCCAGGAAGAGGGTGAGCGCCACCAGGGCATCCCTGTACACAAAGCATCTAGAAGAAGAGATCGGGCGCAAGAACGCCGCCATCATCGCGCTTGAAGAACGGGTGCGCCGCTACGAGGAAGAGCTAACGCGAAAAGGCAGGATAAGGCTACCCTGGAAGCGCAATTAGGAGAGAGATATGATTCCGAGAGAAAATGTGTCCAAATGGAGCACCACGTTGCTTTTGTCATTCTGAACGAAGTGAAGAATCCGGTGGGCAGAGATCGTATTCGGTGTCCAAGATCAGGCTTACCTCAAACATACTCTTGCCCGATCGGATTCTTCGCTTCGCTCAGAATGACAACGGAGAGTGGGTCGGTTTTCTGGACACATTTTCCTTAGCAAAATGCTAGTCTGAACGGACATCTTTGGTGCGGCGTGGTCCCCAGCGCCACCAAGCTAGCAGGCCCACCAGGCCAAGAATACCCGCTATGCTGAGCAGCATGCCGTCGCGGAAGGAGTCCGGCTCGTACTTCATCTCTATAGTATGCTTGCCTGCGGGCACCACTATGCCTTGCGAGATGTAGTTAGTACGCAATATCTCAACGGGTTGGTTGTCCATGGCCGCATGCCAGCCTGGGTAGTAGCTCTCGGCCACCACCAGGAGGGCAGGGCGATCTGCATCGGTTTGCAATACTATATGGCCTGGGATGTATGTTGTCACAGCTACGTTACCGGGCGAGGTGCCGGCGGGGTCGCGGGTGATGCCGGAGATGGAGCTTGCCGAGGCCTCCACGACGGCCGGGTAGGCGCGTATCTTCTCCCATGTCATGCCCTGAATCCAATTGGCTGCTTCGGCCTCGCCGGGCACCGCCTCTACGTTGTCGCTGAGATAAGTGAAGCCCGGCACGCCCTCTACCTCCCAGAGGCCCAGGCCGTCGGTGAATGCGAGCCGCTTGAAGGCGGGCCTGCCGGGGAACGGCTCCCAGAAATCGGGGTTTGTCTCTCTTGGGTAGATCACGTAACGAATGCCGAAGGCCGGGGCTACCTCCATCTTCACCTGCGGGAAGAACATGCTGTAGGCCATCCACCCTACTTTGTCGTAATCGGGAGCGAGGAGCCTGGCGGCCTGGCGGGAACGCGCCCCAATCATAGGGTCCTGGTAGCGCCAGTCGCGTATGCCGTACACCAGGCCCGTGTTGGCGGGCATGACCACCCCTTCCAACACCACCCGCTCGGTCGGGGGCACGAGCGCCTGCGCCTGGCTGATGAAGCTGGTGGTTGGATAGTACCTATCGAGCGCGGAAGATGGGTTGAAAGTGAAGAGGAGCATCCATAGGTCGGCGATCAGCAGCGCGCTTATCACCAGTCCCATAATGGGGACCGTGCGCTTGCCCAACCAACCAGACACCCACAGCAAGACCGCGCCTGCCATGCCCAGCACTACGCCTGCTACCCATAGGAACCAGTACCACCGGTAGCTGCCCGTTGGACTGTACCAGCCGGCGGCGGGCGCGCCCAGGTCGGGCTGCTGGAAAAGACCGGCCAGGTGCAGGACTATGATCGTCACACCCACGGCCAGCAGGCTGGTGCCGCATAGGAGAATGACGGTAGACGGTGGACGGTAGACGGTAGACAGACGCTCCTCCTCGGTCCACCGTCTACCGTCTACCGTCTTCTCCCGTAATTCGTAATTCGTAATTCGTAATTTACCGTCAGCCCAGCGGGCGAACCAGTCCCAGCCGAACGCGCCGAGGGTGAGCGCGGCGAACCCCACTACGAAGAGCCAGCGCAGGTTCACGCTGTGGTCGAAGAAGGGCAAGCGGCGCACGAACATTCCCACCGTATCATCGTAGATGACGACCCAGGCGAACAGGCCAATCGCCAGCCAGGGCAAAGCCAGCCTGAGAATTAGCTGCTTGCGCACCGCAGCCACCCCAGCGAACACTACCCCCAGCAGGGCAGGCAGACCTAAGTACCCATTCCCCTCGTAGAAGGAGGTAGGGCCGCCGAGCACCCCGTCGTATACCTGGCCCCACCAGCGCGGCAGCAGCCAATCGAGCATCATGTTGGCACCCATACGCACGCGCCAGGACTGGCCCCGGCCAGGGTCGTTGGCGATCTCCGACAGGCCAAGCGCCTCGTTGAACGGGAGGAGTTGTATACCGCCAATAGCAATACCCACCACACCGGCAAGCGCCAACCCCCCTAACTGCGTGAGCCACCGGCGCGGGGCACTGCCTAATATAAGAGCCAGCGCCCATATACCTGTCGTCACCAGGGCGATGAAGAGGTTTTCGGGCTGACCGCCCAGCACGGCGCACGCTAGCAGCACGGCAAAACCGGCCAATGCGCCTTTCTTCCCCTGCACGCACCAGGCGTAGACGCACCAGGCGAGCCACGGCACCAATAAGAAGACGTTGGTGTGGCCCCAGGGCAACCAGATGACCAGGGTAGCGCAAAACATCAAGCCGAGAGCGCCGAGGAGGGACGCGGAAGGCCGGAGTCCCAACGCGCGCAGGAAGAGCCACATCCCCAGGCCCGCCAGCCACAGCTTCAGGGCCTGGATGATGCCCGCGCCCGCGCCCAGGGGCACGAGGGACCACAGCAGGTTCAGTGGGTATAGGGCGGCGGTCTGATAATAGGAGAAGAGGGGAGCGCCGCCCAGCGGGCCACTGGCCCAGAGGGGGAACCGGCCCGCCGCCAGCTCGTCCTGCGCCCAGTGCCGCCAGGGGAACTGCTGAAGGAGCGGATCGCCGCCCTGCGCGAGAGTAGATACGCCGGGGTAATCGGCCTGCCACGGCGGGTATACAAGTAACTGCTCATTGGTCAGCGGCACACCCCACGGTGGGAGGCCCGGCAGCTTGAATAGAAAGGCCAGCACAAGCAGGAGGAGAGGGACGAGGAATTTTGAGTTTTGAGTTTTGAGTTTTGAGTTCAGGTTCATGATCAGCGAGAGCTTCGGCGGGACCAGATGAGCAGTCCTGCCAGGCCGGCTAGTCCGACAAGGCTCAGTATGGCCCCGTTGCGGAAGGAGTCCGGCTCGTACTTCATTACGATGGCATGCTTGCCCGCGGGCACTACTATGCCCTGGGAGAGGTAGTTGGTATGCAGTATCTCGACAGGTTGGTTGTCCATGCTGGCGTGCCAGCCGGGGTAATGGCTTTCGGAGACTACCAGGAGGGATGGGCGATGGGCATCTACTTCGAGGCGGATGTGGCCGGGGGTGTATTCGAGTACGGAAACGGAGCCTGGTGAGCTTCCGTCCGGGGCACGCTGGATGCCCGCTATAACGGCTGGGGACGCCTCTACCAGGGCGGCATAGGCGCGCGTCTGCTCCCAGGTGAGGTTGCCCATCCATTCCCTGGCAACAACGTCATCTGGTACGGCCTCTACGTTGTCGCTGAGGTAGGCGAAGCCGGGCACGCCCTCGGCCTCCCACAGGCCAAGCCCTTCGGTGAAAGCTAGACGCTTGAAGGGTGGTCTGCCTGGATCTTCTACCTCAGGGTGATTTGGGTCGATGCCGGTAGGGAAGACGAAATAGCGTATACCAAACATGGGCGCTACCTGCAAACGCATACCGTGTAGGCTCATGTTGTACCTGTTCCACGGGTCGCTCCGGTAGTCCGGGTCGAGAAGGACGGAGGCTCTGAGCGCGCGCCGGGTGAACATCGGCTCCTGGGCGCGCCAGTCGCGGTAGCCGTATACCAGGCCGGTGTTGCTCAACAGGCCCTCACCCTCGGCTATCAGGCGCTCTGCAGGGGGTACAATCGACACTACCTGCTGTATGAAGCTGGTTTGCGGGTAGTACCAGGCGGCGGGGGCCGTGGGGTTGTAAGTGTACATGAGTTGCCAGAGGTCGGCTACCAGGAAGGCCCCGATGGCGAGAGGCCAGAGCGCGGACGGTGGACGGTAGACGGTGGACGGTAGATGGTAAACGGTAGACGGTGGATGGTCGTCCGTCGGGGCTTCCTTATCGTCCACCGTCCACCGTCCACCGTCCACCGTCCACCAGGCCAGGGTCGCGCCGAGGATGCCGGTGAGGACGCCTAGCTCCCAGGAGGTCCAGTAGAGGCGGTAGTCAGTGTTGGGTGGGAAGAGCAGGCCAAGGATAGGCATGCCGGGCCGCATACCCACGTCGGGGTGAGGGACGACGCCGAGCCAGTGCGCCATGAGGAATGCCGCGCTAAGGAAGACCAGTAAGATGCCGAGAACGCGAAACGGTTGGCGTAAAACGGTAAACGTAAAACGTGACGGCGGCTGTCCTTCGTCCTTCGTCCTTCGTCCTTCGTCCCCGGCCAGCCCGCGGGCGAACCAGTCCCAGCCCAGGGCGCCCAGGACCGGCAGGCCGAAGGAGATGCCCAGCAGGAAGCGGAAGTTGACCATCTGGCTGAAGCCGGGAAGGCTGCGTATCCAGGTGCCAAGCGCATCGTCGTAGACCACTATCCAGCAGAGGAGGACCACGACGAGCCAGGGCAGGGCGAAGCGCAGGTTGACTTTGCGCCGGAAGAGGCCTATCGCCAGCATAGGGAGGCCGAGCAAAGCTACCTGGCCTGCATAGCCGTTCGATTCATTAGGGATTTTGCCCCCCAGCACGCCGTCGTACACCTGGCCCCACCAGCGCGGCTCGACCCAGTTGAGGATCATACCTGCATCGAGGTGCTCGCGGGCACGCTCCAGGGCGGCCTGTACGTCCACCGGGCGCAGGGTGGCGATGTGGCTGATGCCGAGCGTCTCGAAGAAGGGGAGGAGTTGGATAGCCCCCAGGAGCGTGCCCACGACGACAGAGAGGGTCAGTCCACCTACCTGCCATACCCATTTGCGGGGAGCGCTCGACAGGACGAGGCCCAGCATCCAGATGCCCACACACACGGCGACGATGAAGAAGAACTCAGGGGTGCCTCCCACGAGACAGCACACCCACAGGAAGGCAAAAGCCGCCAGCGCGCCTTTTTTGCGGTGGATGCACCACTCGTAGGCGGCCAGGCAAAGCCAGGGGAGGAGGATGGAGGAGTTGGTGTGGCTCCAGGGGAGCCATACTATGAGGCTGGCGGAGAACATAAAGCCAAGCGCGCCGAGGAGGGAAGCCGACCAGTGCAGGTTGAGCGCGCGCAGGAAGAGCCACATCCCCAGGCCCGCTATCCAGAGCTTGAGAGCCAGGATGAGGCCGAAGCCCGCACCCGTAGGCATGAGCGCCCACAGCAGATGCAAAGGGGAAAGCACGCCCACCTGGTAGTTGGCGAAGAGCGGGTAGCCGCCCAGCGGGCCACTCGCCCAAAGAGGGAAGCGGCCCGCCTTTAGCTCGTCCTGCATCCAGTGGTGCCAGGGGAGTTGCTGGAAGAGGATGTCACTACCCCGCAGGCGGGCCTCCACGTCCGGGAAGACCGAGTGCCAGGGAGGGAAGATGAGTAGCTGGTCCATCGGCGCGGCCACGCGGAAAGGGGGCAGGCCGGGCGACATGAAGATGAGGGCCAGCAGAAGCAGGAGGAGAGGAATTGCGGATTGCGGATTGCGGATTGCGGATTTTAGATTGGGGAGCATGGCGCGCCAAGTGGATTTCATGGTTGGCGTGCTCCTCGCCGCCACCATAGGGCCAGGCCAGCCAGGCCGAGCAAGCCCACCAGGCTCAATAGAGCGCCGTTGCGGAGGGAGTCAGGCTCGTATCTCAGGTCGATTGTGTGGGTGCCCACAGGCACGGCTACGCCCTGCGAGATGTAGTTAGTGCGTAGCACCTGGGTGGGCTGGCCGTCTAGGGTGGCGTGCCAGCCGGGGTAGTAGCTCTCGGCCACTACGAGCAAAGCGGGGCGCTGGGCTTCTGTTTGTATCGTTATGTGGCCAGGGGTGTAGATAAGGACGTTGGCGCTGCCGGGGGATGTGCCATCGGGAGAGCGCGATATGCCCGCTACGGAGCTTGCGGGGGCCTCCACGACGGCGGGGTATGCGCGCACCTTCTCCCAGGTCAGGTTTCGTATCCAACGCGCGGATTCCGGCTCGCCGGACACGACCTCTACATTGTCGCTGAGGTAGGTGAAGCCCGGCACACCCTCGATCTCCCAGAGGCCCAGACCCTCGGTGAAGGCGAGGCGCTTGAAGTTGGGCCTGGCGGGGTCCGGATCCCAGTAGCCGGGGTTGGTCTGTTGCGGGTACACGATGTAGCGGATACCGAATATGGGGGCTACCTCCGGCCTGATGTGCGGAAGAATCATGTTGTACTGGGTCTGTACAGTCCTTTCGTAGCCGGGGCCGAGCATACTGGCGGCCTGGAAGGTGCGCTCGCCAGTCATGGCGTCCTGGTAGCGCCAGTCGCGTATATTGAAGACGAGGCCCACGTTGGCGGGCAGCACTTCACCCTCGCCGACCAGACGCTCGGTTGGAGGCACCAGGGAGCTAACCTGGCGTATGAAGCTGGTCGTGGGGTAATAGCGCTCGATGGGAGAGGTCGGGTTATAACCATAAAGGAGACGCCACAGGTCTGCTACAACAAGCAAGGCGATCCCGGCCCCTGCCGCAAAGCGCCATGAGGGAAGCCAGCGCCAGAGCAGGGAGAGGCCCAGCATGCCCGCCAGCAGCGCCAGCGACCACAACGCCCAGTAGAGCCGGTAGTCGTCGTCAGGTGCGCGGAAAAAACCATCTGTGCCCGGCGGCTCCGAATGGGGGATGAGACCTGCCAGGTGCGCCAGCGCGAGGCCAAGACCGAGCACGGTAAGTCCCACGCCCAGCCGGAGCCGCCAGTCACGCCAATCGCGATGCATACCTATGTTAGCCGTGCGAGCCAGCCAATCCCACCCGAACGCGCCGATCACAAGCAGGGAGAACCCGGCCGGCTGTATCCAACGCCAACTGATCATCTCGTTCAGGAGCGGGAGGCTGCGGATCGCGCTGCCTAGCGTATCATCATACGCGAGTAACAGAGCCAGGATGAGTATTACAAGCCAGGGTAATACCAAACGCAGGTTGAGCGAGCGACGGACAGCGCCCACCACCGCCAGCACAAGGCCCAGCAACGCCGCCAGGCCCACGTAAGCGTTCGACTCGGTGAGTATGTGAGGTCCACCCATCACCCCATCGCTCTGGCCGCCCCACCAGCGAGGGAGCGCCCAATTGATGGCGAGAGACACGTCCAGGGGGAGGGAGGCAAGCGTGCCGGAGGCCGCGCGCATATAACGGGTATGGCTCTGGTCCAGCAATTCGATGAAAGGAAGAAGCTGAATCGCTCCCAGCAGGCCGCCAACAGCTACGCCTGCGGCGAGGCCGGCTATCTGCCGAAGCCGTACGCCTGACGCGCTCCCTATGATAAGTCCCAGGCTCCATATACCGGCGGTCACGGCCACGATCAGGATAATCTCGGGGTTGCCGCCAAAGATGGCGAAAGCCGTGAGCAGGGCAAGGGCTACTAGCGCGCCGGGCTTGCGTTGGATGCACCAGGCGTAGGCCGCCCAGCAGAGCCAGGGCAGCAGCAATTCCACGCCGCTGTTGCCCCAGGCGAGCCACACCACCATGCCCGCCGAGAACATGAAGCCGAGCGCGCCGATGAGCGTGACGGCGGGGTGGAAGCCGAGGGCGCGCAGGAAGAGCCACATCCCCAGGCCCGCCAACCATAGCTTTAGGGCCATGATGATGCCCAGGCCGGCACCCACCGGCAGCGCTATCCATAACAGGTGCAGGGGGTAAAGCGCGGCGGTCTGATAATAACCGAAGAGTGGTGCGCCCCCCACAGGTCCGGACGCCCACAAGGGGAAGCGGCCCGCCTTGACCTCGTCCTGTATCCAGTGGTGCCAGGGGAGTTGCTGCAAGAGGATATCGCCGCCGCGCACGAGGGGAGCGGCCTCCGGGTAGTGGCTTTGCCACGGCGGGAAGACCAGGAGTTGGTCCATAGGCGCGGCCACACCGAAAGGCGGCAGGCCGGGGAGCATGAAGAGGAACGCCAGCAGGAACAGGAGGAGAGGAACTGCGAATTTTGGTCGCCCAGAGGGCACCCGGATTTTGGATTTTGGATTGGGGCTGGAAGGACGTGGAACCGGACCCGCGCTTTCATGCGGGGCGTCAATATCGCCGGGTGGGGCTGGTGGGGTTTCCTGAATTTCTTGCGGTGCTATCATAAGTCAGAACAAGGATTTATAACAAGTAGGATACCATAACGGGCTAAGGTGAAACAGGATTCCGGCGGGTCGGATATTCGCCATGCGAGAGCGCATTGTTCTATAATAGCCCAACGTCAAGAGCAGCCCTATGAGCCAAGTAACAACCCCCGACGACCGCCAGGGTGCGGATATAGAGCCACCGGCGTGGCAAGCCCAGGTAGGAACCCAGCCCGCCACAGGCGAGACTACCATGCAGGGATTCCTGGTGCCACGACCGCGTGACCCGTGGCTGGCGCTCGCCGTACTGGTGGCGCTTGGAGGGGTATCGGGCATCGCTTATTACCTGGGATTCGTGCGCCCTTACCTGCTGTCTGATTATTACGCCAGGCCGTTGATGGACCTCGCCAAGATCAACGGGTACACGGGACCGGCGGCAAACTCGTGGGCTTTCACCTGGATCGTGCTCTTTGCCTGCTACTACGCGGCGTTCCGCGTCTGCCCACCGGCGGAGGGGGTGACTCGCCTCTTCAGGCGGTTCGCACTCATCTTGATATGCGGGTGGGCGGTCTTCTTCTCGATCAATTTGCTCTTCATGTACCCGGTGGGCGCGGCGGACCTGTTCGACCAGATATTCAGGGCGCGCCTCACCGCCCAATACGGGTACAACCCGTTCACCACCCTCCCCAGCAGCCTCGCGGGCGACCCGTTCCAGCCGTACGTGGCATGGAGGGGCGACCCCTCGCCCTACGGGCCGGTATGGGAGTCGCTGGCGGCGGCGGTCAGTTTCCTGGCGGGCAGCAACCTGTGGGCTAACCTGATCGAGTTCAAGCTGCTGGTCATGCTCGCCTACGGAGTGAGCGTGGGCCTAACCTACGGGATATTACGGACGGTGAAGCCGGAATGGGCGCTACGCGGCACGCTGCTGTTTGCCTGGAACCCGCTGGTGCTATTCGAGGTGGCGGGCAATGGGCACAACGACGCCGTGGTGGTGATGTTCATGCTGGCGGCGGTCTTTTTCCTGGTGAGAGCGCGGCGGGTTGCCGTGCTGCCTATGCTGGTGGCCGGGGCGCTGACCAAGTTCGTGCCGGTATTGCTGGTGCCCATAGCCGTGGGCGCGCTCTGGCGGGATAGGCTTCGCGGGGGATCAGGGATTAGGGACCAGGGATCAGGGGTTGGGGATCAGGGGTTAGAGGTAGGCGGCGAGGAACAGCCCGCAAGGCCTGAGCCCCGATCCCTGGTCCCTGATCCCCTCTTTACTCTCGCCGTGAGCGCGGTGCTCTCGGTGGGGCTGGCTATGATCTTTTATGCGCCGTTCTGGACGGGGCCGGAGAGCATCATGCCGCGCAACCGGGGCACGCTCTTTACGGCGTCTATCCCGAAGGTGATCCTCGACACGCTGGTGCGCGACTTTGGGTGGAGCGAGGGGATAGCGCAGTGGTACGTACGAAACGTCGCGTATGGGATCGTGGCGCTGGTGGCGCTGGGGCTGGCGGTGTGGGTGTGGCGCACACCGAACGCCACGACGCCGGAGGGGCGCGGCATACTGCTCCGCAGGACGTTGATCGCGTTCTATGAGATAATATTCGCGTACCTGCTGGTGGCGTCGCTATGGTTCCAGCCGTGGTACCTCCTGTGGCTGGTGGCCCTCACCGCGCCCGTGGCACGCATGGCGTACGTGCACAGGACGCTGTTGTTCTGCATCGGCGGGGTGCTCAACTACTTCGTATGGGACTTTCTGTGGCTGTGGAACCGGACCGATTTCCGGACCATCCAGATCACGTCGGCTATCACGGTTTACACACTGCCGGTGTTGTATACTCTGTACGTCTGGACTGTTGGACGAAGGACGGAAGACATAGGACGCAGTACGACCGACGAGCAAGGTGTGAAATTACGAATTACGAATTACGAGTTACCATGACTACATACTCGCGTTTCGCGTTTCGCGTCTCGCGTTTTTTCCTGAATGCCTCTTAAGACCCTCATAATCTTCCCAACTTATAACGAGATCGAGAATTTGCAGCCCCTTGTGGAGGGAGTGCTGGCGCGCGGGCCTTACGACATCCTGGTGGTGGACGACAACTCGCCGGACGGTACGGGGGAGCTGGCCGATAGATTGGCGAAGAAGCACCGGGATAGGGTATGGGTGTTACACAGGGTTAGCAAGGAGGGAATTGGGCGGGCGTATATAGCGGGGTTCAAGTGGGGGTTGGAGCAGGGGTACGACGTGATCTTCGAGATGGACGCCGACTTTTCGCACAACCCGGCTCACCTGTCGCAATTCGTGCGCGAGATCGAGGCGGGGGCCGACCTGGTGCTGGGGTCGCGCAACATCAAGGGCGGGGGCACGCGCAACTGGTCGATCATCCGGCAGATCATCAGCAAGGGCGGGTCTCTATATGCGCAGTTGATCCTCTTTTCGCCCTACAGAGATTTGACGAGCGGGTTCAAGGCGTTCCGGCGGGAGGTATTGGAGGCGTTGGACCTGGAGAAGGTGCATTCCAACGGCTACTCGTTCCAGATCGAAGTAACGCACCGGGCGCACCAGATGGGCTTCAAGATCAAGGAGACGCCGATCATATTTCACGACCGCAAGGTGGGCACGAGCAAGATGACGGGCAAGATCGTGCTGGAAGCGATGCTGGTGGTGTGGCGCATCCGCCTCAGCAAGCGCGCCCGGCGGTCTGCAAAGTAGGATTGACATTATCCATAAAATAAGCAGAAATCGCGCCTTGGGCGCGATTTCTGCTTATTTCAGTGCGGAGGTGGATGTATCAGGGCAGTCGGGCATACCGGGGGGCGCGGGCCAACCGCCGGCAGGGTCGAGTACGACCGGGAGGAGCGCCTTGCCCCCAGGTAGGATGTTGTTGGCTCGGAAGAAGCCCTGGTTGGTTTCGAGGGCGTAGTGATAAGCGCCCGCGGCCTGGGTGATGCTGGTGTCGAGGGGCTGCATATCCTCGATGTTGAGGATGGTACCGTCCTGGGCGATGAAGGCGATGCTGAGCGGGAGGAGGGTGTTCTGCATCCAGAAGCCGCCCGCGCTCTCGCCGCCGAAATCGAAGAGCATGCCCGCGTCGGGGGCCATGCTAGTGCGGTGCATCAGGCCGATCTCCCTGGTTGCCTGGCTGTCCGCGATCTCAACGTGTATATTGACGCCCACGCCCTCCGCGTTGAGGATGGTGAGGGTGCCCGTCTTGAGGCGTGGGGCGGCGGTGAGGGTGGCCTCAGCGCCCGGCCTCGGCGTGCCTACCAGGGCTGTGGGCGGAACCCATGTCGATTGCGTATTTGGGATTTCGGATTGCGGATTTGTGGGGGTTGGCGAGGGGAGGGGAGTGGGCTGGAGGATTGGGGTGCTGGTGGAGGCATCTGTGCCACAGCCATAAAGCACTATTCCTAACAGCATGAGGGTCGATAGGGCACGGGCACGGCGACTAAAGCCGCGTGCAACGCCGGCAAAGCCCGCCTTCGCGGGCTGCCTGAAAGTAGTTGTCGTGCGTTGTTCATTCATATTGTTTGTCACTTACGTTTTACGTTTTGCGTTTTGCGCTTCACCGTCCACCGTCCACCGTCTACCGTCTACCGTCTACCGTCCATCATCGTCCTCACGGCTCGTTCAGGACGAACCTGTAGACCTTCTTTGCGCCTCTTGAGACGACGTACAGGCGATCCTGGTCATCGAAGGTCATGCCGCCTGGGCGGTAGGAGAAGGGCATGCGGATAACGCCTATATATTCGCCGTCCTGATCGAACACCTGCACGCCGCTGCTGTCGCTCACGTAGATGCGGCCTTTGCTGTCGATGGCTATCGCGCCGGGGCTGCTGAGTTGGCCTTCCTCGTCGCCGCGCACGCCGAAGTGGGTAAGGTGCCGGCCCTCAGGCGAGAAGACAAAGATGGGAGTGCCTGTCACCGATGTGTTGAGCAGGTAGATCTGCCCCTGGCTGCCGGTGGCGATGCGCACCAGCCAGGGCGCGGTAACGGCTCCCGGCTCGTACTCGGTGATGGGTCGCTCGTATCGCGCTACCTCCATGCCCGTGGGGTCGAAGCGCAATATCTGATCGAGCGAGCCGCCCAAGAAGGTGAGGATACTGCCGTCGGGAGCGAGGGCCACGTCACTCGCCCCGAATATCTCCGGCACATCTATGATCCTCTGCTCGAAGCCGGTCGCGTCGTCGTATTTGCGTATGTCGGAGCCGACCGCCACATAGACGTTGCCCGCGCCGTCCACCTCTATAGCACCGGGATGGACATCCTTGCCTTCGATGCTCCACGAGCCAAGCGACGCGCCGTCGGGTGCGAAACGTGCGATGCGGCCATTATAGGTAACGACGTAGACGTTACCCGCGCTATCGAGGTCAACATCCACCGCCTCCGACACTGAACCCATGCTCTGAGCGTTCGGTGTGGCTTCGTCACTACCATAAGTCTGCTCCAGGCGCGCGAAGCCTCCCGCGAAGAGGTTGTCGAAGAAGAAAGGAGAGGTCGCCGCTACGAAGGAGAGCACGCCTCCCGCGAGGCCCAGCAGCACTATGGTGAAGATGAGCGCGGGTAAGCAGGAGGAGCGCCTGCGCGAGCCTGTGCGGGCGGCGGGGACCGCATACGTGGGCTGGGGCTGCGCCGTGTATGCGCTTTCCGGGCCTATTATGACCTGGACCTGCGAATATTGGTAGGGTGGAGGTTGGGGAGGTGGTGGGCGCAGCTCAGGCGGAACGATGACGGTGTTGCCGCAATACGCGCATTCGACGGTGTGTTGGCCGTACTGGAAAGGCACAGGCGCGGCGCAGTGGGGGCACTTAAAGGATGCGGCGGTCTGCAAGCAAAGCTCCTTGGCGAAGGCGTCGCGGGACCATGCGGCGCGCTCACTTATTTCATAACCTATAGGACGTGATTATGCAAGCAGAGAGGAGTAGGTAACAGTTCAGATTAGGGGTAAAGAAAACCGGATCGTAGGGGCACCCCTTGTGGGTGCCCTCTTCCCGTACTATTATCT
>JBAURA010000204.1:0-3127 GCA_049580985.1 Chloroflexia bacterium | reverse complement strand
GACGATGGACGATGGGCAGTTATGATCGACCCCTACTTTTTCCTTTGCTTTTCTCTGCTTCCTCTGCTTTGAAACATAGTTCAATTAATACGCTTGTCCGAACAAGCACAATTTGCTAACGTTACCGACAACCGACAACCGACAACCGACCCCACGAAAATTGGTTTAAAAGACTACCCAAAAGGTATACGAAAAAGAGTCCGGTTTTGGATCACTAATGCCATATAGCATATAGAGGGGATGAATCATCGAACAAACGCAAAGCGTAATCATTATGCGGCAAGCAGCATATGCTACGCAGCAGTCACGTATCACGTATCACGAAACGAACGGAGTGAGCCAACCATGATTACCGACATACAAGAGGAGAAATCCGCAACCCGCAACCCGCAACCCGCAATCCGCAAAGGCGCTGTGGTGGTGCTCGATTTTGGTTCGCAATATACCCAGTTGATTGCCCGGCGCGTCCGCGAATTGGGCGTGTACTCGGAGTTGCTGACCCATGACGCGCCGCTCTCGGAGATCGAGCGGCTAGCACCCTCGGCCTACATCCTGTCGGGCGGGCCTATGAGCGTGTATGAGGAAGGCGCGCCCCAACTGCCCGATTACGTCCTTGCGAGCGGCAAGCCGGTGCTCGGCATTTGCTACGGCATGCAATTGCTCACGCGCGCGCTGGGGGGAGTGGTGGCCCCGGCGCAACACCGCGAGTACGGGCCCGCGACCGTGCGGCGCACCGGCGAGTCGCCCCTCTTCCATGGGCTTGAGTCCGACTTGCAGGTGTGGATGAGCCACGGGGACAGGATCGAGGCGATGCCGGGGGGTTTCACCGCGCTGGCGTCATCCACCAACGCACCTCTAGCAGCCATGGGCCGTGGCGATGTGCTGGGCATCCAGTTCCACCCGGAAGTAGTGCATACCCCGCAAGGCATGGAGATCCTGTCCAACTTCCTGTTCAACGTAGCGCATATAGAGCCAAACTGGTCGCCTCGCTCCTTCATCGAGACCGCCGTCGAGCAAATCCGCGCCCAG
The DNA here is from genome assembly GCA_049580985.1 of Chloroflexia bacterium. Classification (GTDB taxonomy): domain Bacteria; phylum Chloroflexota; class Chloroflexia; order QHBQ01; family JADMIH01; genus JADMIH01. The sequence goes on along the minus strand of JBAURA010000204.1, from coordinate 2,098 downwards.
GTCGGTGGCAAGCGCGTGCTGTGCGGGCTGAGTGGCGGGGTAGACTCGTCGGTAGCCGCCGCCCTGATCCACAAGGCCATTGGCGATAGGCTGACCTGCCTGTTCGTGGACAACGGGCTGCTGCGCCAGGGGGAGGCAGGGGAGGTAGTGGACACCTTTGGGCGCAACCTGCACATGAACCTGGTGGCGGTCGATGCTTCCGACCGCTTCCTAGCCGCGCTGGATAGCGTGGCCGACCCTGAGGAGAAGCGCAAGCGGATCGGCGCGACCTTCATCCGCGTCTTCGAGGCCGAGGCGCTCAAGCTGGAAGAGGCGGCTCACTACGAGTTCCTGGCGCAGGGCACTCTCTACCCCGACGTGATCGAGAGCGCTACCCCCGAGCGCCCCAACGCCGCGCGCATCAAGACGCACCACAACGTTGGTGGCCTGCCTGCCGATTTGCAGTTCAAACTGGTCGAGCCTTTGCGCTACCTGTTCAAGGACGAGGTCCGGCGCGTCGGCTCGGAGCTAGGCCTGCCGGACGAGATCGTGTGGCGGCAGCCCTTCCCCGGGCCTGGCCTGGCCGTGCGGGTGCTTGGTCCGGTGACGCGCCCGCGCCTCGATACGCTCAGGGCCGCCGATGCCATAGTGCGGGCCGAACTGAAGGCAGCGGGCCTCGACAGGGCGATCTGGCAAGCGTTCGCGGTGCTCCTCCCCATCCAGAGCGTAGGCGTTATGGGCGACTTCCGCACCTACGCCGACGCGGTAGCGGTGCGCGCCGTCGCCTCCACGGACGGCATGACCGCCGATTGGGCGCAGATCCCCTACGATGTGCTTGGCCGTATATCAAGCCGGATTGTGAACGAGGTGCCCCACGTCAACCGCGTGGTGTACGATATAACCTCCAAGCCCCCCGCCACGATTGAGTGGGAGTAAGGGTGATACGTGATACGTGACACGTAGTGAGCCATAGTAGTTATGCGTAGCCAAACTTTCACAACACCCGATACACAGGTAGGTCAATCACGTATCACGTATCACGTATCACGTATCACCGCCCGTGTCGCCGCTAACGCCTGGCTGTCCGCCGCTATTATCTTTGTTTTTACGCGGGCAGTTGCGCTTGTAGGGGCTTATAGTGGCATAAGCGGGTTGGTGGTCGCCGAACCTGCCCGCAACAAAGGCTGGGTCGCCGAGCTTGCGCTGATGTGGGACGCGGCGCATTACGCCGGGATCGCATCCGACTTCTACCAGTACGACCCCGGCGCTTCCGGGGGGACCAACGTTGCATTCGCTCCCCTCTATCCGTTTCTGATGCGTGCTTTGGGGAGCGTATTGCAGTGGATCACGTTCGGGTGGGATTGGGGGCACCCGCAATGGGGCGCGATAATAGCCGCCGGCTTGCTCATCAGCAACCTGGCTTTCTTCTTCGCGCTGGCGCTTCTGATCAAGCTGCTGGCCCCACGCCTGGGGCAAGTAGGAGCGTCGCTGGTGGCGCTGGGGCTGGCCTCGCTACCGACGGCTTTCTTCTTTTCCGCGCTGTACACCGAGGGGCTGTTCCTGCTGCTGGTGGTCGGCTCGTTCGTGCTGGCACGCTCGGACTGGCGGTGGAAGTGGCTGTGCGTCGGCCTGCTGGGTATGCTGGCCTCGCTGGACAAGTTCGCGGGGGTGTTCCTGCTACCCGTCATGGCCGTGGAGTACATGGCGCAGAAGGGATGGAACTTGAGACGGGTGCGGGTGGATGCTGCCTGGCTGCTGTTGATCCCGGCCGGTGTAGGCATCTACGCGGGCTTCCTGTGGCTCAAGTTTGGAAGTCCCTTCGTACTGAACGACAGCATGCTGAAGGGGTGGAACCACCAGGGGTCGTTCTTCCTGGTGACGTACTGGGAGAGTCTATCGCAACTGTGGCTGAGCCTCACTGGCGCGTTCCCGGCGGGCCAGGACCCTGTGCTATATTATGGACAGGGGAGCAGCCTCTACCTGGTGCTCGACCTGGCTATGCCGGCGGCGTTGCTGGTAGGGGCGTGGGTGGCGCGGAAGCACCTGGCAGCTTCCGAGTGGACGTGGCTGGCGCTGGGCATCGTCTATCCCTTGAGTACGAACGTTACCTTTTCGATGG
>JBAURA010000203.1:0-1961 GCA_049580985.1 Chloroflexia bacterium | reverse complement strand
ATTCCTGCCCCAGTCCCTTCCTGACTATGCGCCCGGACCGGGGGGTGGAGAGGACGAGGGAGGTGATGCAGGAGCCGTAGGCGGCTACGCGGTCGATGAGGTTTTCGAGGCCGGCTACGGAGTCGGCGGTTACTTTCATGATGTAGTCGTCGGTGCCGGTGACGCGGTAGCATTCAAGCACTTCGGGGATGTTGCGGGCGATGGTAGCGCCTGTGCCCTGGCAATCGCCGTCGGCGGTGAGGCGCATGATGGCGGTGATGGGAAAGCCGGCTTTGGAGAGGTCGATCTGGGCACGGTAGCCGGTGATAATGCCGGCTTCTTCGAGGCGGCGGACGCGCTCGGCGATGGCGGGGGGAGACATGCCAACACGCCTGCCAAGCTCGGTAAAGGGGATGCGCGCGTCCTCCTGGAGGGCTTCGAGGATCTGCCAGCCGGTGGCATCCAGCACACTTTCAAGTTGATGGTACATCGTGCTCATTGGTTTCTACTCCTAAGTACTGAGGGCAAGATAGTTCTATGTCTGTATTCAAATTTGTTGTTTTACCTTGTATTATATATGTAGGGACAAAGAATTGCCAACAAGGGGTTGGCGAGGGTCCTAAAGGGAGGGAAACGATGGAAGCGATTTTTATTTTAGGCATGTTGCTCGTGCTGGCCGGGGCTTCGTGGCTGTGGAGCGCGGATAGCAGAGAGGGACTGGACAGCCCGGAATGGGCGCGCCGCAAAGAGTGGTATGGCAGGGTGGCGAACTAGCCTCGCACATGGCCAATTCCATGCTCACACGACAGCTGTAGGGGCTGATCCTACGGGATTGGTCCCTACGGTGTTTTAAGCGGCGGATTAACGGGTTGGGGGATAAGGGATTAAGGATTAGTTTAGGACGTGGTACAGGGGATGTAGGTAGATTATGAGTGCGATAGTTGGAAGCGAGAACCTGGCGGCAGTACCTGCCGTGACAGAGACTAAAGAGGCAAGTCGGCAACGGGAGGGGTCGGGTAGCAATAACCTGGGGGTCGTGCTGGCGCTGCTGGCGGTATACGTCATCTGGGGTTCGACCTATTTTGCTATACGAATCGCTATCACGCCTAATGAGGGCTTCCCGCCGTTCTTGATGGCTGGGGTGCGATTCTTGCTGGCCGGGTTTATTCTATTTACTTATGTAAAGTTACGTGGGGAAGAGTGGCCGACGCTGAAGCAATGGGGGGCGTCGGCGCTGGTGGGGTGTTTGCTTTTGCTGGGCGGGAACGGGCTGGTGACGTTCGCCGAGCAATGGGTGGCGTCGGGGCTGGCGGCGCTGGCGATAGCTACGGTGCCAATCTTCGCGGCGGTGTTCGCGGGGTTGTGGGGCCGGTGGCCTGGCAAGGCCGAGTGGGCGGGGCTGTTGCTGGGGATCGGGGGCGTGGCACTGCTCAACCTGGAAGGGAATATGCAGGCAGAGCCACTGGCGGCGATGGCGTTGCTGTTCGCTACGGCGAGCTGGGCGTTGGGGTCGGTGTGGAGCCAGTATTTGCCGCTGCCGAAGGGGATGATGGCCAGCGCGACGGAGATGCTGGGCGGGGGTATGGGGCTGTTGCTGGTGGGGTTGGTGAGCGGCGAGAGGATGACGAGGGTGCCGGAGGCTGGCCCGATGGTGGCGTTCGTCTACCTGGTGGTGTTTGGCTCGATAGTGGCGTTCAGCGCGTATAGCTACCTGTTGCAAAAGGTGCGCCCGTCGCTGGCGACCAGCTATGCGTATGTTAACCCGGTGGTGGCGGTGGCGCTGGGTGTGGGGCTGGGGGGCGAGACGGTGACGTGGATCGGGTTGGTGGCGATGCCGGTTATTCTGCTGGGCGTGGCGATTGTGGTGATGGGGAGGAAGAGGTAGTTGGCGGTAGACGGTGGACGGTAGGCGGTGGACGGTAGTCAGTTGTTGACTGGCAACCGGCAACTGACAACTGTGGCATAATGGGGCATGGCCCGAA
>JBAURA010000202.1:0-1676 GCA_049580985.1 Chloroflexia bacterium | reverse complement strand
CTTACCCCTGTACGCGCCTGAATACTTCGGCTGTACCCCCTTCTGCTTCCCATTGTAGCATTTTTTTCAACCCACGCCCGTAGATATCGTCACGCCTGAGCATCCGATCCATGCGCTTTCGGCAATTCCAGCCCTGGAGGAACTTGTAGGTAATCCACTCGGCAAACCCTTCTTGTACGTCCGGTGCCAACTCGCCCCGGCACTGCTCGCTTTGCCAGGCGTGAGCGTATTCGTGTGCCATCACTTCTAATAACACTATCTGCGGCAGGGCGTACTCCACGAAAATAGCCCTGTGCTTCCCCTCCCGTATGAAGAGGCCAAAGCACCTGTCCTTGCTCTCGGCGTCCAGGCTGTACAGCGACGACTTGGCGATCAATCCAAGCAGTTGGTTGCGACTTACAAGCTGCAATCCGCACGGCTTCCGCAGTGTGATCCCCAGCAAGCGCATGAGGGATGCGCGCACACCGTCATACAGCGCTTCGGCCTGCTTTCTATCCGATACCACCGTCGCCTGGCACCTATCGCACAGCTTCCTGCCGTCGGTGCGGTTCCAGTAATGCGCCCCCACGGGCGCGCCGCACGTGTCGCATCTCGGCCTCACCTCGAAGCAATGGCGGCAATAGATGCGTGTCTCGCCCTCCAGCATGAAAGCCTGCGTGCCCACCTGCAACCCGCAAGAAGCGCACTTCAGTCTTTCGGCGTAGCACTCCTCGCACAACGACCAGGTGGCCGCGCGCCCTGCCTGGCATGCCTCCCCTGATTCATGCCACTCGATGCTGTGCCGCGAAGGAAAGAGCGCAAGTCCGCCCCCGCCGACCAGCCGCGTGCCGCACATATTGCAGTACCGCCCGCGCGGGCGTGCGGTGGTAGTCCCTACCCTGGTTTCTCTAACAACCCTCATGCCGTTCCCGATCTTCCTGCCTTGAGCGCCATCGGTGGAGTATCTTTCCTATATACGAACAAAAGCCCAATAGGTTTTATGCAGGGCGAGAGATAGGCCCTGCCTGCTGTTTATGATACCACACCTACCTCCTGTGGGAGAGTACAGTGCCATACCAATAGGTACTGTGCCCGCATACACTTTTGGTGCTGTGTGCCTACTTCCGCACCGCGAACGGGCATAATTTCGATCCAGAATAGATATATGGGCTGGCATACGTATGCCAGCCCATATATCGTAAGCTACCCATGTGGACCTGTTAGCCCTTCTGCGCTCCCACGGCTTCGGCCAGGGTCTGCGTTACATCCATGTGGATGCCAGGGCCCATCGTGCTGGTGAGGGTGATTGACCGCACGTAGGTGCCCTTCGCGCCGGTCGGCTTGGCCCTCACGACCGCGTCGATGAACGACAGCAGGTTCTCCCGGATCTGGTCTTCGCTGAACGACAGCTTGCCGATCCCGACGTGCAACAGGCCCGTCTTGTCGTTGCGGAACTCGACCCTGCCACCCTTCGCCTCCTGGATCACGCGGGGCAGGTCGTTCGGGTTGGCGACGATGGTGCCGCTCTTGGGATTAGGCATGAGGCCCCTGCGGCCCAGCACTTTACCGAGACCGGCCTTGCCGATCTTACCCATCTGGTCGGCCACCGCTATCGCCACGTCGAAGTCTATCCACCCACCGTTGATGCGGTTGATCAGCTCGTCGCTGCCCGCGAAGTCGGCCCCGGCCTCCAGGGC
>JBAURA010000201.1:0-3435 GCA_049580985.1 Chloroflexia bacterium | reverse complement strand
GCATAGCGCGGCAAACTGCCGCAGTATTTCGTGGCGAGTATTGTCCATCCATTGGGCGAGCTCCCCATCATGAACTATGCGAAAATCCGAACCATGTGGGTGCCTGAATACTTTGATCGATCCATTTTTCAGCGCATTCCTGTAGCTGGTTCTAATTGCCTGTAACTGGTCTACGATAACATTCATTGTCTCACGCCACTTTCCGTTATGGAGATACGACTTGCCCGCAGTTCTATTTAACTCAGAGCCATTCCGATCTCTTAGGACTCCCGTATTAATAGCAGTTATTGTATCTTCTATGGCCTTATCGAAGTCTTCCACAGAACCCTCACGTACAAAAGGAGTTTGAAAAGCAGGGCGCTCAAAACACACTCTAAAGAATTCGATAAGTTCTTGGTCGGTGTAGCGTATTGTATTATGACGTTGAATATTCGTCGTTAGTGCTAGGGATGCGGCTTGTTCAGAGAGTTTTTTCCACTCATTCAGCAGGCCAGTTGTGTAGGTGCGCTCATCAGTATCAATCAAGTGAGCGCAGTTCTGGCACAGCCAAATACCATTGCTAATCGAGCGGCGTTCCTCCCTTGATAGACCAGGATCAAAACGCGGGCCTCCGGGCGCCGCGGCAGTAATATGTGCAGCTACACCAATACTGCTGGATTTCGATGGATCTTCATTGGGACCTCCCGTTAGCTGCCAACAATCGGGATTTGAGCATCTCATGCCGACACGTTCCATCATTGTTCTCTTGACTGCCTGTGTAAAATCATCTCGGCTTTTGGGACGCCCAATGTTCATTCTTGAACCTACCTTTATATGGTTCATTTTGCTACGTGTGTCTGAGGTGTTAGCCCTTACGATACACATCCTGTGTAACCGCTACGATGCGCACGAATTGCCCCGCATCCAGCGACGCACCCCCCACCAACGCCCCATCAATGTCGGGCTGCGACACAAACTCGGCGATATTGGCGGCGTTGACGCTGCCGCCGTACTGTATGCGAATCTCATCGGCCAGCATGCTACCGTGCATTTCGCGCACCAACCGCCTGATCTCGGCGGCTACCACGTTCGCGCCCTCGCCGGTGGCCGGACGCCCTGTGCCGATAGCCCAGATAGGCTCGTAGGCGATCACGCACTTCAGCGCCTGCTCTATAGGGAGGCCGTTTAGGGCGGCGGTGATCTGCCTCTCGATCACGCTGAAGGTCTCGCCTGCTTCGTTCTGCTCCAGGTTCTCGCCCACGCAGATGATAGGGCATATGCCATGCCGCAACGCGGCCTCGACCTTCTTGCGAACGTCCTCGTCCGTTTCGTGGAAGTATTGCCTCCGCTCCGAATGCCCCACGATCACGTACTCGCACTTGCCCTTGAGCATCAGCGGTGAGACCTCGCCGGTGAAAGCGCCCTTGTCCTGCCAGAACATGTTCTGCGCCCCCAGGTAGAGGGTAGTGCCGTCGAACATCTCGGCGAACGTCTCAATGGAGGTGAAGGGCGGGCAGATCACAATATCCACCCCTTCCATAACATCGAGGTCTTCGAGCATAGAGTCCATAAGCTCGAAGGCCTCGTCGGGGGCCTTGTTCATCTTCCAGTTGCTGGCGATGATGGGGGTTCGCATGGTCGGTTGTCAGTTATCAGTTGTCGGTTGTCAGTTGTTGGTAGTCGGTAGTCGGTTGCCGATAGGTTTGTGCCTTCTGACAACTGGCAACTGACAACTGATAACTACTCTTCCTCAATAGCGCGTTGGCGCAGGCGGTCGAGGCTAAAGATGGTGGGTACGAACACGAGGTGTACGCCCATGAGCACGAGCACTACGTCACGCAGGATGGTTTCCAGGTTGGCTTTTTCGTCCGCCAGGTATGTGCCGATTGGCCCCAGCCCGCGCAGGATGCCCAGGCCGAGCGAATTGGCTTCAGCGCCCGCGAAGCAGCCACAGCTAATATCGAGGCCGCGCAGCCAGGCCGAGGTGATGGCGATGGTGAATATCGCCATGAGCACGGCGCTCACTGCCCCAGAGAGGCGGGTGAACAGGCCGAGAATGAGCCACGCCCCCAGGCCGACCTCCAGGATGGGGAGGCCGTACGACATGATGCTTACCAGGAAAGCGGGGAGAGGGATCTCGTAGGCGCGTATGCTGGTCGCCATGGTTTCCGGCACGCCTATCTTGGTCAGACCGGCCAGCAGCAGGATGCCGCCGAGCACCAGCCTCGATACCAGCGTAGGATACGGCCCCGTGACGAAGGCGCGTATGCGGTCCCAGGCAGAGGGGTTAGCGGGCGCTTGTTCGATGGCCTGCTCTGACTGCCAGGCTTCGTCTTGTGTGGTGATATTTGCCATGTTGCATCCAAAGAGCAAGGGCGAGGCATGCCTCGCCCCTACAGCTATCGAATTGTTAGTTGTTCAGCAGTTTATCAACCTCGGCTGCCAGCTGTTGGTAGGTGGGTAGCGAGTCGGTAGGAGGCTGGTAGCCCACCTTGCCATCCTTGCCGATTATGTAGACCGCGGGGTACGAATTGATGCCGTAAGCATTGGCCGAGGCCAGGGTCCTGTCAAACATGAGCGGGTACTTAGAGCCGTGCTTCTCGCGGAATATCTTCAGGTCGTTGACGGTGGCGGGGCTTACCTTGTCATATCCCTTCGGCGTGGCGTTGATGCCAATCATCTCCACGCCCTTGCCTGCGGTGACGTAATTGTCGTAGATCTGGTTGTAGACCGGGGTCTCGGCCTGGCAGTGGGGGCACCACGTAGCCATGAACTCCAGCACAACTACTTTGCCCGCATAGTCGCTGAGGGAGTGGTTGTTGCCCTCAATGTCCTGCACCGTGAAGTTGGGCGCGGCCTGGCCTACTGCTACGTGCGCGGCGTCCGTTGGTAAGCCGGCGTTTTGGTCAACCTGTACCGGCGGGGACTGGAACGCGCTGAAGACGATGAAGCCCACGATCAGCACGCCGGCAAGCACGAGCGCCACATCCAGGGGCCGGAGCTTAAAGCCCCCCTTGGACTTAGCCTGGACCGTCTTGCCTCCCATCGGACGAGTGGCCGCGCCGGGTCTGGTGTAACCGCCAGTATTAGCGGTCTTGTTCCCGGTGCTGTTGGGCGTGCCGCCGCGTTGCGAGCCGGCATAATTGCTTTGCCTGTTGACAGGTTGGCTAGGTGACCCTCCGGTCCTGCGCGCCTCCGCGCCGCCTTTGCCCGTATTCTGTTTGCTCATTATTGGGTTCTTTCCTTTTATGGCGTATTACTATTCGCGAGTCGTCATACCATTATACCAGATGACGGTGGACGGTGGACGGTGGACGGTGGACGGTGGAGAGGGCAGTAGCGTACTGTTGCAGACAACTATATCAATCAAGCAGTTCCTTCAAAGCAGAGGAAGCAGAGATAGCAGAGGAAAGCAGAGGTTTTTATTGTTTGGTTTCACGGCTAAATGTTCGGACG
>JBAURA010000200.1:0-7235 GCA_049580985.1 Chloroflexia bacterium | reverse complement strand
GTGCTGTCCTGTGTAGCGGGAGAGCAATATCACGAATGCGGCCTGCAACGTCATGAACAACGTGGCCCCTGCTTCCCTGCTCAACTCCTCCAACCGCCTGCTTAGGTGAGGGCCAAGCGTGAACCTGTGGGTAGCTCCATTGAAAGACTGGGAGGGAGGGCGAGGGTGGGTGGTGGGTAGTTGTAGGAGGGGAGGAGCACCCGCTAGTTGTCCCCGCCAGTAGTCGAGTTGCTTTGCCAACACCTCCCCACTCAGCCACTCCCTCTGCCACTGTGCGTAGTCCGCGTACTGTATCCCTAGCTCCGGTAATGCTGCTGGTAAGGGTGCTGCTTTATTGTTAGCTGCTTGGGAGAAAGCCTGGTAGAGGGCAGAGAGTTCGGTAAAGAAGATACCCATAGACCACCCATCGGTAACGATGTGATGCATGGTCACCTGAAAGACATACTCTTCATCGCGCACTCTGATGAGGTTGAAGCGCACCAGCGGACCCTGCGCTAAGTCGAAGGGTTGCCCTGCTTCCTGGGAGAGGAGGCTTTGCACCTGGTGGGCGCGTTGTGCCTCTTGTGCCTCCTCATCTTGCGCTTGCTCATCCAGGTTGGGTGGTGATGTGCGCAGGTCTAGGAGGGGCAAGATGATGGGTTGGGGAGGGAGGATGACCTGGAGAGGAGGGAGGCCGTCACGAGGATGGAACACGGTGCGTAAGGCTTCGTGGCGACGTACAATCTCTGATAGGCTCCTCTCCATGGCCGGTACATCGAGGTTACCCTTTATGCGCATAGCGGAAGGGACGTTATATATGGTGGGTCTATGAGTGAGTTGGTCTAGAAACCACAACCTTTGTTGTGCGAACGATAACGGTACTCCCCCTTCTCGGCTTACTCGTGGAATCGAAGACTGGGGCAAGCCTGCATTCTCTTGCAGTAGTGCGAGGATTTCAGCCTTGCGATCAATCAGTTCAGAGCGCAGTTGTGGCGTCAGTACGTCTTTTGGGGCGCTGTAACGCAGGTGAGCGCCATCGGCCCAGAGCTTAATATCCAGATTCCGGAGGTAAGTGAGAAGATCTTGCAAAGTTCTCACAGGTCTCCCTCCTCTCTCTCACCCGGCTTTAATGTGGACTGTGAGGGTAGATAGGGGAATCGCGGTTGTAGATAGCCTGCCAACTGCGAGATCGTGGGCTTATCAAACAATGCCGTTATATCAAGAGTGATGTTTAGTTGTTCCTGAATCTTGTTGATAAGGATCATGGCCTTGATCGAGTCACCTCCGACCTCGAAGAAACTATCGTGGATGCTTAGCTCTCGTAAACCCAAGACTGCGCGCCATAGTGACCCCAGTATCATTTCTAGCTCTGTGCCTGGCTCTGCATAGCGCCGGTCCTGGGCTTGAATGCCTATGACCAATGGCAGAGCCTGGCGATCGATCTTGCCATTACTTGTAAGCGGGAGGGTGTCCAGACTCATGAAAGTGGAAGGGACCATATAAGTAGGCAGTCGTTCCCGAACGAATTCGCGGATTAACTCAATATTACCGCTGTTGTCACCGTCCCGCACAATGTAAGCTATCAACTGCGAGTCGTGAGACCCCATAGGGGTCATAACGACAACTGCTTCGAGTACGTCAGGATGTTGTCTGAGTGTAGCTTCGATCTCGCCCAATTCTACCCTCAGGCCATTGATCTTTACCAGGCCATCACGTCGCCCTATATACTCGAATGTTCCGTCCGCCCTGTAACGTGCAATGTCCCCTAGCCGATAAAGCCTATCCCCCTCGCAGGAACTGAAGGGGTTGGGCACGAAGACTTGCGCAGTCTCAACCGGATCATTCAGATAACCTCGACCAACTCCAATTCCGCCGGCGTAGAGGTCGCCATAGACTTCGGCCGGCGCGAGTTGAAGGCGCTGGTTAAGTACATACATCTGAATGTTAGGCAACGGCCGCCCTATAGGCAAAGAACTTCCACGAGCGGATGACGCAGAGTCTACCACATAGTGAGAGACATCGTCTGTACATTCGGTTGCTCCATACGAGTTCAAGATAGGTATGTCCGGATAGAGGCTCAACCAGCGTCGGCACAGATCGAAGGCCAATGCCTCGCCGGTACATAGAAGCCAACGAAGATGCTTCAACTGGGGCCGCTTTGTGCCCATAGTTTCTGCTACGCTCAGCACAGCACGTAGCATTGAGGGTACTATCTGTAGGAGGGATACACCTGTTTCCTCGGTTTGCTTGAGAAGCCGACCTGGATCATGCACTACGGAGTCCGGGAAGATACGCACGCTGCCACCCACAATTAGCGGCCCAAAGAATTGCCATACTGAAATTGCGAAGCATTGTGACGCCGTCTGCGCCAGGATGTCATTCCTTGTAAACCCAATCTGTTCGAGTTTTGCATATGTGTGATTTACGACCCCGCCGTGCTGGATCATCACGCCTTTAGGTAGACCTGTTGAGCCTGAGGTATACATTACGCATGCCAGGTGGCTCGCTACGGTGCGAACCGGCAAATCCGCTGCCGGCCCTCCTAGAGCGAATAGGTCCTCAAGACATACTAGCTTTGGGGGCGTACCTTCATCCCACTCGCCGCATATGTCTTTCATAGTCGGGATGAAATCTCGATAAGCCAGCACTAACCGGGCACCGCTGTGCATCAGTATTTGTTTGTGCCGCGATATAGGGTGCGCAGGATCTAGAGGCAGGTACGCGCCTCCCGCTTTAAGGATCGCCAGGAATGCGACGAACAGGTTCAGTTCCCGATGACCCAGCACTGCGACGAGGGTTTCCGGTGCTACACCTAAGAGTCGTAGTTGGTGGGCTATAGCATTAGCGCGCGCGTTCAACTCGCGGTAAGTTAACTCGACATCTTCGTATATGACTGCTTTGCTGTCCGGGGTTGCCCGTACTTGAGCTTCAAACAGGTGTGAAACAGGATCTTCTACTGGATAATCGCGCAGCATCTTATTGGCCGGGGGCAACGAGCGTATATATTCATCGTGTGTCAGGAGGGTTATATCGCCCAACTTCTGTTGACCGTTATGGGCCAGGCTGTGCAGAATAAGTAGAAAATGCCTCGCCATCTGGTTGATAAAAGCAGCGCTGAACAGGCTTGTGTTGTAGCTGAACTGTCCAACCAGTTCGTCGCCACTCCTTTGTAATGTAACTGTGAGGTCATATTGACTTGCGCCGTTTGTCACATCTAGAGGTTCTGCTTCCAACGCCCCCAGATCCAGGACCGCTTGGGGATCATCTTCCATGAACATCGTCGTCTGAAACAGTGGCTCGTGGCTCAGATCCAAGGGGGGCTGAGCTGCCTCTATGATCTGCGCTGTCGTTATGTCTTGGTGCGCAGCAGCCTGCTTCGTGGCATAACTCACCTGCGCCAACAGATCGCCCAGCGTCAGGTCATCGTATAACGCCCCACGAATAGGTAGCGTGTTAGCAAAGGGTCCAAATATTTGTGTGGTGCCGGTGTGATGTCGATAAGGGAAGGTTACCCCTACTATTACTGACTGCTGACCGCTGTAGCGGTACAACAGCGCAAAGTATCCGGCTAGAAGGGCTACATTTAAATTCGTGTTTTGCCGCTCACCGGATACGCCTAAAGCTCGGCACAGGTCACCGCCGATTGAGAATTTGAGATAGGCTTGATTGAAAGACTGGGAGGGAGGGCGAGGGTGGGTGGTGGGTAGTTGTAGGAGAGGTGGAGCACCCGCTAGCTGCCCCCGCCAGTAGTCCAGCTGCTTTGCCAGCACCTCCCCACTCAGCCACTCCCTCTGCCACTGTGCATAGTCCGCGTACTGTATCTCTAGCTCCGGTAATGCTGATGGTAAGGGTGCTGCTTTATTGTTAGCTGCTTGGGAGAAAGCTTGGTAGAGGGCAGAGAGTTCGGTAAAGAAGATACCCATAGACCACCCATCGGTAACGATGTGATGCATGGTCACCTGAAAGACATACTCCTCATCGTGCACTCTGATGAGGTTGAAGCGCACGGGAGGACCGAGGGCTAAGTCGAAGGGTTGCCCTGCTTCCTGGGAGAGGAGGCTTTGCACCTGGTGGGCACGTTGTACCTCTTGCGCTTGCTCCTCCAGGTTGGGTGGTGATGTGCGCAGGTCGAGGATAGGCAGCCTGACGGGTTGGGGTGGTTGTATCAGTTGGATAGGAGGGAGGCCATCACGAGGGTGGAACACGGTACGTAAGGTTTCATGGCGGCGTACTATCTCTGATAAACTCATCTCTAGCGCCCTCACATCGAGGTTACCCTTTATGCGTATGGCGGAAGGGACGTTGTAAATGGCCCCTCTATGAGTGAGTTGGTCTAGAAACCACAACCTCTGTTGTGCGAACGATAACGGTACTCCCTCTTCTCGCTTTACTTGTGGAATTGAAACGCTAAGGGATTGTTGTGTGCTGTCGTTGGTCACAATTCCCCCTCCTCACGTTCGGCCTCGTCGTGGGTGTCAGCAGAAGCAGCCAGCCGGTGTGTTAGATGGGTAGCCGCGTCTATATAATCGGCAACCTCTCCTAGAACGTGCTCCTCAAAGAGTAACCTTAGCGGTAGCTCGACCTGAAATACCTGGCGGATACGTGCGATAATCTGAGCGGCCAGTAACGAATGCCCCCCCAGGTCAAGGAAGCTGTCGGAGACTCCGACCCTGACGCCCAACTTATCCTGCCAGATCGCCGCAAGCGCTTGTTGTGTGGCAGTTGATGGTGCGATGAACTCTTGCTTCTCTGCTCTTTCCGCCGCGTCACCCGACGCGAGCGCCGCCAGCGCTGCTCGATCCGCTTTACCATTAGCTGTAAGCGGTAGGGATTTGATCAAAGTGATTCTCTTGGGAACCATATATTCTGGTATTCTTTGCCTCAGAAAACGTCGTAGCTCGTCGGCTGTAGTGGTACTCTCCTGGCTCATCACCACAAAGGCTACCAGGTATCTGTTTGACCGCTCAGAGGTTGGGATAACCACTACTGCCTGCCCAACGTCGGGATGTTGGCTTAATTGACTCTCAATCTCCTCCGGTTCTATGCGTACCCCCCACAACTTGAGCTGGTTGTCCTTACGACCCAGCACCTCAAGAAGCCCGCGCGGATCGAATCTGCCAACATCACCAGTGTAATAGACGATGTCCTGAGGATCTGTTCGGAAGGGGTTCCTTGCAAATCGTTTTTCGCTATCGATTGTGGAATTCATATAGCCCAGCGTGCGAAAGGGGGTGCGGATGACAATTTCACCGATTTCGCAAAGACCACAAGGTTCGTTGTCTTCCCGCACAACCAGCGCCTGTGTTTCGGGCAGTGGTATGCCCGCCGGCTGTATTCCAGGTGGGAGTGCTTCAGGAAGTATGTAGTAGCACTTGATCATGGTCGTTTCCGTAGGGCCGTAAAAGTTCACTATCGGCCCGGCCTGCGGAAACGCGCGTCGCCAATTGTAGACGAACGTATCCAGTAGAGGTTCTCCTGCCAGGAAGAACCATCGCAGGTCTTTCAAGCTGACTCCCGTGGGGGCGGTGGAGAGCCATGTTTGCGCGAGTGAAGGTACGCTATGACAAACCGTTACGTCCATGCGTTCCAGCCATAGGAGAATGTGTTCCTCGTGATTATTGGTGCTTGGGTCTGGGAGACAAAGGGTAGCCCCAGACGTTAGCGGTAGGAGAATATCCCTTAATATAGCGTCGAACGAGAGTCCTATCAATTGGCTAACGCGGTCCTTCGGGCCGATGTCGAAGGCATGCTGTTGCCAGCTCAGGAAGTGAGATATTCCCTTGTGCATGCCCAGCACGGCGTTCGGCACACCCGTACTGCCCGACGTGAAGAAAATATATGCGGGATCTTCCGGCAGAATGCCAGGCAAAGCGCTCTCTGTTTGTACCTCGCCTTTCGGGTAACCGATATGTCCGGTATCTTTATCAAAGACGAGGCTATAGACGTGAGGCGGAATGATAGCCACGCTGAGTGGGGCATCGCGCTCAACAAGCGCGTACCTGGCTCTTGCTTCTTGTAACATGAGCTTGCGCCGCTGTTCCGGGAGGTTGGGGTCTAATGTGAGTAGCACACCCCCCGACATCAGGGTTCCAAGCAGGCAAGCGACGAAGCCGAAACTGCCCTGCCCCGATATAGCGACAACCTCGCCGCGCTTGAGACCATTAGCAAGGAGCATTTGTGCAACGGTTCGCGCTCTATATGCTAGCTCATAATACGACCAGTTATTCTCGCCCTGGATGACAGCAAGCTGTTCCGGCATCCGCCGCACCCACTCTTCAAAAGTGACCGTGACGGCTGGGTACCAACTCTCATGAGGCAATAAGGTAGGGTCTGGAAGCAGGGCTTTAGTCTCAGGAGTAACCAGTGAGTACGATCCGATGCGGTTCCTGGGATCGCGAGCTATCTGTGTGAGTAAGTAGCTCAATTGGGACAGCATGCAATCAATCCGGTCCTGCGAAAAGAGAGCCTGCTGGTACACCATCTGCAAGACCAGGCTACCGGCATGCTCTCGTACAAACAAGGTAATAGGGTATTTCGCCCGCCGTTCGGCCAGCGCCAACCTCTCGTGCGTAATATTGGGCAGATCCATGTCGGCCACCGGAGAAGCGGCGAAGTTGAGCACCACATCGAAGAAAGGGTTCTGGAACAGCGTCCGGTTGGGGCGTAATTCTTCTACCAGCTTTTCAAATGGTACGTCTTGATGAGCGTAAGCACCTAGCACTACCTCTCGAACAGACGCGAGCAATTCTACGAAAGTGCAATCGGCGGATAGGTTCGTGCGCAACGGCAGCATGTTGACGAACAGCCCGATTACCTGCTCGGTCTGCGACCACTGGCGCCCCGCGATTGGAGTGCCAACAACGATGTCTTCTTGCCCTGTGTGCCTATGCAACAGTGTCTTGAATGCTGCTAACAAGGTCATGAAAAGGGTGACCTTTTCGCGCCTGCTCACGCTCTTCAGTGCCGTGGTGAGAGGCTCCGGCAAAGTGAGAGACCTGGAGGCTCCCAGGTACTCGACAGTAGGAGATCTACGAAAGTCAGTCGGTAACTGTAGAGCGGGTAACTCACCTGCTAACTGGTGTTTCCAGTAATCAAGTTGGGTTTGGAGGAGAGGGGTGCCCAGGTACTCTCTCTGCCATAGCGCATAGTCCGCATACTGTATGGGCATCTGTGCTAACCCTGCTTGCTCCCACTCCTGTGCTTGCTTTGCGAGGGATTCCGTGTTGGCTGAAGAGGAAGAGGATGCGGGAGGGGAG
>JBAURA010000199.1:0-3533 GCA_049580985.1 Chloroflexia bacterium | reverse complement strand
ACTGATAACCGGTTCAGAGCGCCTTCACTGCCTCCACTATCGTTTCCAGGTCTTCCTGAGTGACTCCCGGATGGATGGGTAGAGACAATACTTCTTTGGCGGCGCGTTCCGACTCGGGGAAGCTCTGGCCGCCGTACCCCATGTCCAGATAGAGTTGCTGGCGATGCACGGGCACTGGATAATAGACCTCGCTACCAACGCCCATATCGGCCAGCTTCTTGCGCGCTTCGTCCCGGTCGAGAGGAGGCAGGATGCGCACAGTGTACTGGTGGAAGACGTGGCGCGTGCCGGGCTGAGCCTGGGGCACCTGCACCTTATCCTGCGGCAGGTGGGCGCTCAAGTATGCGGCGTTGGCGATCCTTCGCTCGTTGAAGCCTTCCAGCTTGGGGAGTTGTGCTTTCCCTATGGCCGCGTGGATGTTGGTCATGCGGAAGTTGTAGCCCAGGCTCTCGTGGTAATAGCGCACCCTCATGCCGTGCGACCTTGCCAGCCGTGCGCGGTCGGCCACGCAATCGTCGCCGGTGGTGATCAAGCCACCTTCGCCGGTGGTGATGTTCTTGGTGGGGTAGAAGGAAAAACAGCCAGTGCCCCAGCTACCCGCCCGCTTGCCCCCGATCTCGGTCCCGTGCGCCTGCGCAGCGTCCTCGATCAGCATAAGCCCGTGCCGGTCGGCAATCTCCTGTATGCGCGGCATATCCGCCGGGTTGCCGAACAGGTGGATCGGCATGATCGCACGCGTGCGCTTCGTTATCGCCCCCTCTATCGCGTCCACGTCGATGTTATAGCTCACCGGATCGATGTCCACGAACACAGGCTTCGCCCCCACGTACAGGACCGCGTTGGCCGACGCGATAAAAGTGAACGGCGTGGTAATGACCTCGTCTCCCGGCCCCAGTTCATGCGCGAGCAGCGCCACGTGCAGAGCAGTAGTGCCGTTGCTGGTAGCTATCGCGTGCTTCACCCCGCAATATGCCGCGAAAGCTTCCTCAAACTCGGCGACCACGCTCCCCTGGGCCAGTTGCCCCGAATCGAGCACGGCCATAACCGCCGCTTTCTCCTCCTCCCCGATCTGGGGCCGAGCTATGTGGATCATGTTGGTTACTCCGTACTGCTTATTACGTGATACGTGATACGTGATGCGTCATTACCGTCTACCGTCTACCGTCTACCGTCTACCGTCCTCACGTATCACGTATCAATCTCAATCTCCCGCCCGCACGATGGGCATTTCCAGACGCTGTCTGCTTGCTGTGCCAGTTTGTGGCCGCACGGGCAGACCCAGCCTCGCAAGCGGGCCGGGTTGCCATAGACCAGGCCGTAGTCCGGCACGTTGCGGGTCACTACCGCGCCCGCGCCTACCATCGCCCAACGCCCAACCGTCACGCCCGTGACGATGATCGCGCCCGCGCCCAGCGACGCGCCCTCTCTCACCAGGATGCGCCCTTCTTCCCAATCCGAGTCGCTCTTCAGCGTGCCATCGGCATTCACAGCCCTGGGGAGCAGGTCGTTCGTGAAGACCACGTGCGGCCCCACGAACACGCCACTCTCCAGCTCTACACCATGATATACGCTTGAGCGGTTCTGTATCTTAACGTTATCCCCGATTCTCACCCCAAAATCGACGTAAACACCCTTACCCAGGATGCAGTTGCGGCCAATCACCGCCCCCTCGCGCACCTGCGCCTCGTGCCACACACGCGTGCCCTCGCCCAACATGGCCTTGGGCGATACGTCGGCGGTGGGGTGTATGTAGACCTTACTTTCCATTCAGCACTTCCGCGATCACCACCGACGCGCGCCCATCTCCATATAAAGTGGGAGGCACACCCTCCGGCTTAGGTAACCCTAGGGCAGCCATTATGCGCTCCTGGTCGGTACCCGCCAGCGTGTTCCAGCCGCACTCGACCGTCTCAACCCATTCGGTCTCTTCGCGCAGCGTAATACACGGCACGCCAAGCCAGAACGCCTCTTTCTGCACGCCGCCCGAGTCGGTCAGGATGGCGTGCGCGTGCCTTTCCAGCGCCAGCATCTCCAGGTAAGACACCGGCTCCACCGCTAGGACGTTCTCGCCGGGCGCGATCCCCGCCTCCTGCATCGCCTTGCGCGTGCGCGGGTGTACCGGGAAGACGACTTGCTCTCCCGCCGCGCTCAAGGCCGACACGATAGACGCCAGGTTTCGCGGGTCGTCCGTGTTCGAGGCGCGATGCACCGTCGCCAGCAAATAGCCACCGCTACGTATTCCCAGTCTCCGCAGTATCGCTTCGGCATCGCTCCCCTTCTGCTCCACGGCCCACAACACGGCATCGTACATCACGTCGCCGACGATATGCACTCCCTCACTTATTCCCTCTATTTCGAGGTTATGTGCCGACATGCCGGTCGGGCAGAAGAGGAGAGAAGAAAGCCTGTCGGCTACCACGCGGTTCAGCTCTTCGGGCATGGCGCGGTTGAACGAGCGCAGTCCCGCCTCTACGTGCGCCACCGGCACGCCAAGCTTGGACGCCGCCAGCGCCCCCGCCAATGTGGAGTTGGTGTCGCCATAAATGAGAAGGCAATCGGGCTTTTCGTCGAGCAGCACAGACTCGATGCCCGTGAGCATAGACGCCGTCTGCGAAGCGTGCGTGCCGGACCCCACGCCCAGGTTGTAATCCGGCTCGCCCATGCCCAGCTCTTCGAAGAATACGGCGGACATAGCCCGGTCATAATGCTGGCCGGTGTGGAGCAATATCTCGGCGATGCCCGCTCGCTGAAGGGCGCGGCTCACGGGTGCCGCTTTGATGAATTGGGGACGAGCACCTACAACGGAAAGTATCTTCTTCATAAATGTCATGCCTGCATGGGCCAACGGCTATTATACCACCCAGGCACGGGCAGGCGCAAAGCGGGCGTGGACGGTGGACGGTGGACGGTGGACGATGGACGATGGACGATGGACGATGGACGATGGACGGTGGAAGTGTGAAACATAACTGCGTCATGCATGATGCGTTATGCATAAAAAGAGGGCAAGGCCAATGCGAAGCCGACCCAATCCCCCTTGTCATTCTTCACTGCGTTCAGCATACAAGCCTGTAGTTGGCTCGCGCCGCCCACCATCTATCCTACCAGGTACTCTTTTTATTCATGAGCCAGCGGCGCATGAAGTACGAGGGCAAACTTAACTTCCAACTTAAGGAAGTTCCATTGGAAGTTAAGATCACATGCGTCCAAATCTGGTCTGCCCACGGAAATACGTTAAGTGGGCAGACCAGATTCTTGTGCGTGTAAACCTACCTCCCACGGAACCTCCCTTAAACGGTAATTGCTAGTTTGTTTTGTGCGTGAGAAGGGCTAAAAGAGTGTCAGAGGACCGGTTGGAAGGCTAATTAGATGGAGCGAACTGAGCTAGATAAGTGGCTTTACTGGTGATTCTGACCCCTGTTGCCTCCTGTTGCGCGTTACAACACCTGTTTGGACCCGTTTTGAGGCACTTTGCAGCCGTTTTTGACCTGATCAACGGTTGTTCACACCCGAATAACTAGCAATTACCGTTT
>JBAURA010000198.1:0-1891 GCA_049580985.1 Chloroflexia bacterium | reverse complement strand
GCGCCCGTCCCATCGCGAGCATCTGCTGCTCGCCGCCCGACAGCGTTCCGGCGAGCTGCTTCCGGCGCTCGTAGAGGAGCGGGAAGAGGCCGTAGACCCGCTCGAACTCCTCCTTCAAGTCCGCCTTCGGCCGCAGGTACGCGCCCATCTCGAGGTTCTCGAGCACTGACATCGGCGCGAAGACGCGACGGTTCTCGGGCACGATCGCCAGCCCGCGTGCGATCCGGTGTGCCGTCGGCCGGCTGGTGATCTCCTCGCCGCCGAAGCGCACGATCCCGTTGCGCGGCGAGACGATCCCGAGGATCGTCTTCAACGTCGTCGACTTGCCCGAGGCGTTCCCGCCGAGCAGGCAGACGAGCTCGCCCTCGCCGACCGCGAGGTTCACTCCCTGCAGGATGTGGATCTGGCCGTAGTAGGTGTCGACGGCCTCGAGCTGGAGCAGCGGCGCGACGGCGTTCACTTCGTCGCCGCCGCCTTCGTGCCGAGATACGCCTCGACGACGCGCGGGTCGGTCGCGACCGCATCGAACGTCCCCTCCGCGATCTTGATCCCGTGGTCGAGCGCGACCACCCGGTTCGAGATGCCCTCGACGACGTGCATGTCGTGCTCGATCACGAGGATCGTGTAGCCGCCCTCGGTGCGCAGCTGCGCGATCAGCTCCGTGATCTCGTGCGTCTCCTTCGGGTTCATCCCGGCGGCGGGCTCGTCGAGCAGAAGCATGCGCGCTCCGGTCGCCGTCGCCCGCGCGATCTCGAGCCGGCGCCGGTTCGCGTAGGAGAGCGAGTAGGCGGGCTGGTTCCAGCGGTAGCCCATCAGCCGCTGCCCGAAGAACCCAAGCTTCTCCTCGGCGAGCGCCGAGATCTCGCGCTCCTCGCGCCGCATCCCGGGCGTGCGCAGGATCGAGCGGACGACACCGGCGCGCGTCCGCCCGTAGGCGGCCGCCATCACGTTCTCCTTCACGGTCATGTTCAGGAACAGCCGCAGCGTCTGGAACGTGCGCGCGACGCCTCGCTGCGTGATCTTGTGTGGGAGCAGGCCGAGGAGCGACTCGCCCTCGAGCAGGATCTCGCCGCGATCGGGCTGGTAGACGCCGGTGATCAGGTTGAAGAGCGTCGTCTTGCCCGCGCCGTTGGGGCCGATCACGCTGACGATCTCGCCCTCGTCCACGTGCAGGTCGAGCCCGTCGATCACCTGCAGGCCGCCGAACGCCTTCGAGATCCCCTTGAGCTCCAGGATCCGGCTCATACGATCTCGACTCTCGACGTCCCGAGCAGCCCCTGCGGCCGCCAGCTCATCAGCACGACCAGGAGGGCACCGAGGAGGAGGATCCGCGTCACGTTCGGCTCGACGACGAGCCGGTTCTCCCAGACGAAGGCGGCGAGGTAAAGCGTCGGCACGAGCAGGATCGACCGCCAGATCCCGCGCAGCTCGGTCAGCGCGAGCAGCGCCACGATCAGGAGCACGAAGCCGGCATTGCCGAGATGGATCGAGTTGGCGGGGTGAACGACCCAGCCGTCGAGCAGGCCGGCGAAGCGGCCGCCCTCGATCGTGCCGGACACCCAGGCGGGGCGGAGCCACTCGGCCAGCTGATAGGCGACGATCCCGAACACGACCATGCCGACGAGGATCGCGGCGAGCTTCCGCCATGGACGCACGAGCGTGACGAGGCCGAGCCCGATCGCCACGTAGAAGAGAAGCCGCGCATTCGCCGGCTCGCGGAGCAGCTCGAGCGAGACGTTGATCGTGATCGCGCCGATGACGACGCCCGGGATGCTGCCGGCGCCGCCGAGGATGACCATCGCGTAGACCGTGATCAGGAGCGGCAGGTCGAAGTTCTGCGGGAAGACGCCGAGCTGGACGGACGCGAAGATCGTCCCGGTCAGGCCAGCCG
>JBAURA010000197.1:0-5747 GCA_049580985.1 Chloroflexia bacterium | reverse complement strand
CGGTGGACGGTGGACGGTGGACGGTGGACGGTAGTCGGTCATGCGTCACTTACGTTTTGCGTTTTGCGTTTTGCGCTCCAACCGTCTATTATCCACCGTCCATGATCGGGCCGGCTATAGCTTATGGACAGCGGAGGCTATGTCCTGGAAGACTTCGAAGGCGTCGGGGTGGCTGACGTTGGGCATGCTGATGAGGGCGTGGTCGAAGCCTAGCCCGGCGACGTGGCCGAAGTAGTCGATTGCTTGCTGAGGCGACATACTGCCTTCGCTGCCATCGCGGGTGATGTGGAGCCTATCGAGGCTGGTTTTCTCGATCTCCTCGTATGGGCGACCTTCATTGCGGCAGTGCTCCCGGAGGACGTCGAGCTTATGCCGGAGTGCGTCGTCGCCGAGGCGGACGAAGAGGTTGCAGGCGTCGCCATATTTGGCTACGAAGCGCAGGGTCTTGGTCTCGCCCGTGCCGCCGATGAGGATGGGCGGGTGGGGCTTGCTGAGCACCTGGGGCGAGTTGAGGGTCTCGGCCAACTGATAGTGCTTGCCGTTATACTGGGTGACTTCGCCGGACCACATAAGGTGAGCTATCTGGAGGGTCTCCTCCAGGCGCTCGAAACGCTCCTTGAGGGACGGGAAAGGGATGCCCAGGCCCATATGCTCGCGCTCGAACCAGGCCGCGCCGATGCCGAGGTAGGCGCGACCGCCGGAGAGCACATCCAGTGTGGAGACGGTCTTGACCAGGATGCCGGGGTAGCGGTAGGTGACGCCGGTGACCATCGTGCCAAGCTTGATGCGCTCGGTCTGCCCGGCGATGTAGGCGAGAGCGCTGTAGCCCTCGAGCATCGGCTCCTCGGCCTGGCCCAGGCCCGGTATCTGGAAGAGGTGGTCCATGACCCACAGGCTGTCGAAGCCTGCCTGTTCGGCCTTGCGGCCTATGGAGCCGAAGGTGGGGCCGATGGATTGAGGTTGGTCATGCCACGTGAAGTTGTTTACCTGTAGTCCCAGTTTCATGATACGTAACCTCTCTTTTTGTTAGAGCGCTTACCGCGTATTCTAATGGGCACACGTTATTGGGCCGCGCCTGGGGATCGTGGCGCGCATTTGCGCCTGGAACGGCGCGCTTGGGGCAGTCCAGTATATCACACCTGAAACGCAAAACGTAAAACGTAAAACGTAACTGTATGGCGCGTCATGCGTCGTCTACGCTTTACGTTTCACGTTTCACGTTTCACCTTTTACGCCTCACGTCCACAAGCTATCTTCGCTGGCCGAAGGTTCCGGGGGTGGGCCGCCCGCGTAGTGCTCCTGGCGGCGACCGCCTACAATGGACTGGGTTTCCAGGGAAGATACGCCATAGCTCCTGAGCGCCTGGCGCACCATCTCCAGGCCCGCTTCGAACTCAGGCTGCACCACTTCGTGCGCGCCCGCGGCTTTCAGGTGGGATATAGAGCGAGGGTCATGCGTGCGGGCCATGACTCTCACCCGTGGGTTGAGCTGGCGTGTCATCCGCACTATTTGCAGCGCGCTCGGCAGATCGGGCAGCGTCACCCCGACCATGCGCGCCGACTTGATCCCCGCTCTCTCCAGCACCGCCGGATTGGTCGCATCGCCCTGGATCGCCGCGCACCCCTCGTCGCGCGCGATATCCACCCTGGCCGGGTTGTAATCGATTATCACGCATGGGAAGCCTCTACGCCGCAGAGCGCGGGCAATCTCCTGCCCTACCCTTCCATAGCCACAGACGATCACGTGCCGGCGCAAGTCTACCGTGGGGTGTGGATCGCGTATCACGACATTGACGCTATGACTGTCGATGCCGATGTCATCGGTATTGACAAGCCCTACCTCAGCCCCGGCCCCTCGCAGAGATCTGAGTGGCGTGATAACCCATTCAGCTAGGCGGGCTATGCGCGAGGCGTTGTTGACCAGCAAGGGATTGAGCACCAGCGATACCAGCGCCGACGACAGCACCAACCCGTACAGGTTGTCGTCGATGGTGCCGTGCTCCAACCCTACACTCGCCAGCACGAACGAGAATTCCCCTATCTGGGCCACCAGCAAGCCTACGCGTAATGGGACCTCCCCCTCGTACCCCAGGGCCCGCACCGCCGCATACGTAATCGCGAACTTGCCTATGACTATCACCGCTACCATGAGGGCAATCTCCCCCATATGCTCCCAGAGGAAGGCCGGGTTCATCAGCATGCCTATAGAGACGAAGAAGAGGGTCGCAAAGACCTCGCGCAAGGGGATGATCTCGTCAAGCACGTTGTGGCTGAACTCGGACTCCGACGTGATCAGGCCACCCACGAATGCGCCCAAGGCGAACGAAATGCCCACCAGATGCCCCAGCACCGCCGCGCCCGCCGCTATCGCCACCACGGTCAGCAGGAACAACTCGCGGGAGCCAAGCCGGGCCACCCGTGCCAGCAGCGGGGGCACTATCCGCGTCCCCACCAGGTAGGCCACCACCAGGATCAGTGCGCCACGCAACACCGCGAGTCCCGCCGAGGCAGCCAGATCCAGCCCCACGCCCTCGCCCAACGACGGCAGTATCACTATGAGGGCCAGCATCGAGATGTCCTGCACAATGCCAATGCCGATTGTGATCCGGCCCCAGATGCTCTCCACCTCGTCCCGCGACATCAGGATCTTCAATATGAAGATGGAGCTTGAGATAGCGATGATCCCGCCCAGGAAGACGGAGGCCGACACGGAGAAGCCGAGCACCAGCCCCAGGCCCGTACCCAGGGCAATGCATAGTAAGATCTGGGCCACCCCGCCGCCCACCGCCACCCGCCGCACCCTGCCCAGCGCGCCCAGCGAGAACTCGGTGCCCAACGCGAACATAAGGAGGGCCACCCCGAAGTTCGCCAGCGTCTGCACCCTCTCGATGGAGGCCACCGGCCCCACGGTGTACGGCCCGATCACCACCCCCGCCAGCAGATAGCCCAGGATCGTAGGCTGGCGCAGGCGGTGGGCCACAAATCCGCCGAGGATAGCGGCCCCCATCGCCAGGGCAAGGTCGAGCAGCAGGTCTATATTCTCCATACTTCCGACTATTATAACCTGCCACTGCTCTACGTAAAATTACGTACCAGAACTTGACATAGCGCGACTCACCCTGCTATAATCGCAAAAGAGCCTTAAAGTCACGTTATCTCAGGTTCGGTTGTGGTTGTGGTCATAAATCCGCAATCCGCAATCCGCAATCCGCAATCGTAAATGCGTATACGCCACAAAATACTGGCCGGCTACCTCGCGTTGGTGGCCGCAGCGGTTGTTCTTGTCGCCTTCTTCCTCTTCACCATCTCCGACATCAATCGCCGTTATTCGGACCTGATCACCCGCGATCAGGCCACTCTGTTGCAGGCCAACAACCTGCGGTCGGGCATGCAGCGCCAGATCGTGGCCGCCCGCTCCTACGAAATCAACCCCGATTTCAGCCTCCTCCTGGAATACAACGACGCTAACCAACAACAGCAAGTGGCCATCGAGAAGATAGGCCCCCAACTGGTGTCGGAGGACGACCGCAAGTCGCTGGAGGACATACAGAACGCCAGCAGCACCTACACCCAGCTCGAAGACGAGATCATCGAGATCGTGGGCCTGGGCAGCGCCCCTCCCGGCCCCACCGTGGCCCGTAGCGAGACGGCCCGCCTCGCGCTGACCAATCTTGTGGAGGTGTTCATCGTCCGCAAGAACCAGCAAGTAGCCGAGGCGCAGGTCGCCCTCAGCGCCCGTGTGGAAGACATCTCGGCGCAGCTCCTGGCCTGGTCGCTGGTGGGGGTCTTCATCACCTTGATCGCCGTCACCCTCTTCACCGAGGGCTTCACAGCGCCTCTGCGCAGGCTGATGCGCAATATAGAGAGTATCACGCGCGGCGACCTGCAAACGGCCATAGCCGTGCGCTCGCACGACGAGATCGGGGAGCTTGCGGGCGTGCTCGAAGAGATGCGCGGCCGACTGTCGGCAGCCGCCGCCGAGAACGAGAGCCTGCTGAGCAGCGCGCGCCAGGAGGCCGAAAAGCTGGCCGAGGCCCAGTCCGACCTGGAGCGCGCCAATGTCGGCCTGCACAAGGCGCTCATCACCGAATCGGAGGCCCGCAGGCGAATGGAGGAGATCGACCGCCTCAAGTCGGAGTTCGCGGGGATGATCTCGCACGAGCTAAAGACGCCCGTATCCTACGTCTATAATTACGCGGGCGCGCTCAAGGAGCACGGGGCGACCCTCAACGAAGGCCAGCGCAGCGAGTTCCTCACCGCCATCCAGGGGGAGGCGCAACACCTGCTCACCCTCATAGACGACATCCTGGCGATCTCGCTCCTGGACGCGGGCGGCCTCAACTACCGCTTCGTGGAGACCGACCTGCGCAAGATCACCGACTCTGTGGTGAAGGACCACCAGCTGACCACCCGCAGGCACACGATCACCATCAAGGGGCCTGAGCACCTGCCGGTGCGCGGCGACCCCACGCGCCTGAAGCAGGTGCTCAACAACCTGCTGTCCAACGCCATCAAGTATTCGCCGCAGGGCGGGCCGATAGAGGTGCGCCTGCGCGCCAACGACCTGGATAACACCGCGATCATATACATCCGCGACAACGGCCTGGGCATTGACCCCAAAGACGTGCCGAAGTTGTTCGACCGCTACAGCCGCATCCAGCGCCGCGAGACGGTGGCGATCCCCGGCAGCGGCCTCGGCCTCTATATAGCGCACCAGATAGTGGAGGCCCACGAGGGCGAGATGTCGCTCCAGCCCGCGCCCGGCAAAGGCACCATCGCCGAGGTGTGCATACCACTGCTTGAGATCGCCGAGGAAGCGGAAGAGGAGGTCATGCCGGGCACCGCACGCAGGAGGCGCGACGGCAGGCACGCGCATAAGCACAGCGCTCCAGCCGACGGCGCGCACAGGCCGAACGGCCACATCCCTTTCAACGGCCACGACGATCAGCATACCAACGGCAACGGCCACAAAGAGGATGGCCTGGTGAAACATACCGCAGCCACAGGTAAAGGACAAAAGCCAACATAAGCGTACCCGTGTACCCTAGCGAAGATAAACTATGATTAACGACCACATACAACCGGAAACGATTGACGAGAAACCACCCCGCGAAGGACCGATCCGGGTGGTGGTGGTGGACGACCAACCTGTGTTCACCGAAATGCTCCGCATGGTGCTCGACATGCAGGACGATATCAAGGTGGTGGGCATGGCCTTCACCGGGGACGAGGGCTTGAAGCTCGCGCTCGACTCGAAGCCCGACGTGCTGCTGGTTGACTACCACATGCCAGGCATGACCGGCCTGGAAGTGATCCAGGCGTTGCGCGCCGAGGGCGAGAGCACGACGGTGCTCGTGCTGACCGCCGACACGGGGGAAGCGGTGATGGCCGAGGCGATAGCGGCGGGCGCGGCGGGCTACATCACCAAGCAGCAAGCGTTGAGCGAAGTCGTGCAGGCCGTCCGCACGGCCTCCGAAGGCGAGCCTGTCGTGCCGCCCTTCATGATCCCGCGCATCCTGTCGCACTTCCACCGCCAGCAGCAGCGCGAGCAGCAAGCTGAATTGCTCCGCTCCAAGCTCTCCGCCCGCGAGATCGAGATCCTCGAACAACTGGCCCGTGGCCGCAACAATGAGGCCATAGCCGAGCTTTTCGTGCTGAGTCCAAACACGGTGCGCACGCACATCCAGAACATCATCAAGAAGATGGGCGTGCACTCCAAGCTGGAAGCCACTACACTTGCGCTACAAC
>JBAURA010000196.1:0-10953 GCA_049580985.1 Chloroflexia bacterium | reverse complement strand
GACCGGGGTCGCGGGGGTGTCGGGTAGCGCGTTCGGTTACAGTGTCGAGTATATCCGCTTTTCGGTAGGGTTTATTCCGATACCGGGGGCGGACGAAGGACGGTAGACGGTGGACGGTGGATGGAGATATGGTATTCGTAGTGTGGATTCAACGCAGAGATAACAGAGGAAGCAGAGGAAAGCAGAGTTTTCTTAGGGATCTTTGTGTGCCTTTGTTCGCTTTGCTTTCCATGGTTGGAAATGCAGCCATTAAAACCATCAAAATGGAATGTTACGGGTAGCTAAGACGGTGGGTCATTGGCATCCACCGTTGGAAATCAAGGGAGGTAGTAGTGGTCGGGGTTAAATGGAAACTGGTTGCGTTCATTCTCATTTTGGCAGCTATCGCGCTGATATTCACACAAAATCCAACCAACAGTTACGGGCAGATCAGGACTCCGGTAACCACACCTACAATAGATCCTACCTCCATCGCTACCGTTACGCCGGAACCGGGCCGGGATACACCCGTGCCTACGAGAGAGGCCGGCCCGACTGCCACACCCACCGTCCCGCCGGACCGGCTTTACCCCGAAACGGGCTTTACCGTGCCGGGGGTATTCGTGCGCTACTGGGACGCCAACGGTGGGCTGCCGATTTTCGGCTACCCGCTCTCTAAGGCCCGGATGGAGAAGAACGAGGCGGACGGCAAGGAATACCTGGTGCAGTATTTCGAGCGCAATCGCTTCGAGTACCACCCGGAGTTCGCCGATACGTCGAACGAGGTGCTGCTGGGGTTGCTGGGGGCCGAGCTTACCGCCTGGCGCAATTTCGAGCCGGGCGCGCCGTTCGAGAACAGCGCGGATAAGGTCTATTTCCCTGAGACGCAGCATTCGCTGTCGGAGCCGTTCCTGAGCTACTGGCGCGACAATGGAGGGCTGGCTATCTTCGGTTACCCGATCTCAGAGTTGTTCGGCGAGAAGTCGGATACCGATGGCAAGACTTACCAGGTGCAGTATTTCCAGCGCAATCGCTTCGAGTACCACCCGGAGAACCAGCCGCCATACCACGTCCTGCTGGGGCTGCTGGGGCGTGACGTGCTGGAGATACAGGATGTTATGACCGCCTGGGGCACGCCTGTTGCAGGGGGCCAGCCGGTGGTGCGTGGTATCTGGAGGCCATCCAGGCCGGCCATTGGGGGGAAGTTTCTGCAAGGGCCGGTAGTGGGGGATGGGATGGTGGCTCAACTCTACTACCAGGACCGGGAGCGCATCCTGAATATGGTGAATGACCTGCGCTTCACATGGGTTACGCAGCAGGTGGAGTGGAAGGAGACCGAGAACCCCAAGGGCGTGTACCACTTCGACGAGCTGGACCGGATCGTGAGCGCGGCGCAGGCGCATAACGTGAAGCTGCTGCTGTCGGTGGTGAAGGCCCCGACCTGGGAGACTGGGGGGGTCAACGGCTTGCCGAAAGACCCCAGGAATATGTACGACTTTATGTACGCGCTCGCCTCGCGCTACAAAGGGCGCGTGCAGGCGTATATGATCTACAACGAAGTGAACCTGGTAGGCGAGGCCGGCGAATTGAACCCCGGCAGGTATGTGGAAACGCTGAAAGAGGGGTACAAGGGCGCGAAAGACGCCGACCCGGCGGCGATTATCCTGTCGGCGGCGATGGCCCCTACGGGTGTGCAGGACCCGCTCGGCACGCGCGGAAAGGACGCCGAGCCGGTAGTGACCGACCTGTGGTACCTGGAGGAGATGTTCAAGTACAAGGATGGGGAGGTGCGCGCCTACTTCGACGTGCTGGGCACGCACCCGTACGGGTTCAACAACCCGCCGGAGAACAAGTGGCCCGACGACCCCAATCTCGACCCGGCCTTCCCATACGATGCCACGAAGAAGAAGGTAAACTGGTACAACCTGCACAACTCGTTCTACTTCCGCAGGATCGAGGAGCAGCGCGCCATTATGGAGAAGTACGGCGATGGCAGGAAGCAGGTGTGGGTTACGGAGTACGGGTGGTGCAGCGATTACCGCGAAGATGGGTATGGCGAGTGCAAGTACAACACCCAGCAGGAGCAGGGCGAGTACATCGTGCGGGGCATACAGTACGCGAAGAAATACTACCCGTGGATGGGTGTGATGTTCCTGTGGAACCTGAACTTCTCGATATTCCAGCCGTGGTACACCGGGCCAAGCCACTTCGCGATATTGAATGCGGATTGGAGCGGGAGGCCGGCTTATTTCGCGCTGAAGGGGAGGCCATAGGGAATGGGGAATAGGGATTAGGGCTTGCAAGCATATCATCTCAACCTTCCAATCCCTAATCCCTTAATCCCCGCTTGACTACCCTCAAGCATTATGGTATGCTAAAGACCTCAGCCCTGTAGTGAACAGGCCGTAAAAAGGTTTTGATCCTAACAATAACTTTGGGAGTCGGCAGCGGATGGGGCCGCGTACGCTGGGTACAACGAAAATGCCTGGTAACGCGATAACCTGAAGAACGGCACCCACCTGCGAATAGCAGGTTCAAAACCTCTACGGCCACACTCAGGGCCGTTTTTTAATGCGGAATGGGGAATATGGAGTGCGGAATGTCTGGTACAATGGCCGCAGTCTGATATCCACGGTCTCTATTCCGCACTCCATATTCCCCATTCCGCATTTGACCTATGCTTATAGCTCTTGTTGGACCTGACCGCTACCTGGTTGGGCAGTCTCTCCATAGTTATATGGCCAAGTATGCGCCGGCTGACGACGGGTTTGGCGACCTGAACCTGGCGCGGATGGATGGCGCGCGCCTGCTGCCCGACGAATTGGCGAGGGCTGTGCAGGCGTTCGGGTTTTTCGGGGATAGGCGTGTGGTGGTTGTCGATGGGTTGCTGGCGCGCTTCGCGGGGAGCCGGGGCGCTGACGACGATGGCGGCGAGGCGGCTCTCGCGCCGACCAGGGGCAGGGGCAAGGTCGATCCGGGTCTGACCGAGGGCTTCGTGGAGGTGTTCGCCTCGGTGCCGGATACGACGGTGCTCATCCTGGTGGACCGGGGTGTGGTCGCCAAGAACAGCGCGCTGCTGAAGGCGGCTGCGCGCTACGGCAAGGTCGAGGAGCACATGACGCCGAAAGGGGCCACCCTCGAGCGATGGATCGGCGAGCGGGCGCGGGCGCTGGAAATGCGCGTGACGCCCGGCGCGCTCTCCCTGCTGGCCTCCTCTATAGGCGACCTGGCGGCGCTCACGAACGAGCTTGAGAAGCTGTCCCTTTACGTGGGCAAGGGTGGCACGGTTGACGAAAAGATGCTACGCACTATGAGCTGGGCGTCGAAGGCGGACGACGTGTTTGAGATGACTTCGGCGGCGGCGCGGCGCGACACGCGCGGGGCGTTGGCCCAGCTACAGCGGTTGGTGGACGGGGGCACGTCGCCTGAAGGGATATTGCCGGTGCTGGCGTGGCAGATACGGACGTTGATACAGGTGCGCGACCTGCTTGATCAGCGCGTGTCGGAGGGGCGCATGGCCGAGAGGTCGGGCCTCAGCGATTTCACGGTGCGTAAGGCGGTGGGCCAGGCGCGGCAGTTCGACATGAAGAAGCTGCTGGAGATCCACCGTAAGCTGCTGGAGCTTGACCACGGAGTGAAAACGGGCAGGGCCGACGCCGAGCTGTCGCTGGATGCGCTGGTGGTGGAGATGTGCCGGTAGTAGTGCGTGATACGACTGCGTATTGCGTATTGCGTATTGCGTATTGCTTGTTGTTTCTTAGTTTGGGTTAGAGGAAGAGGGGCACTTCGTGTGTTAGTTGCCTGTCGAGTTGGGTGGGTTTGGTGGGGGAGTTGGACAGGAGGACCAGGGCGGTTGGGCCTTCGGGTACTTCGTCTGTGGTTTCGGGCGCACCGAGCACGATCTTGACCTCGCCTGTCGGGAATTCGACAGTGGCGACGCTTCCTTGCCGGTTTGACTGTGGTGGGGTGAGGTTGGTTCCGAGTAGGGCCGAGTATCTCTGCTGGCTCTCGCTTAGAACCTTGACCTGTACGGTCAGCATTCGGATGCCGGTTGAGCCGTTATCGTGCTTGCGGGCATCGCCGCCTGGCACGCGCAACTCACGTGGGGTCACGTCGCCGCACAGGAAGGGGAGGTCGTGGCCGGGGGGTGTGGCGATCTGCCACTCGATGCGTGCTCCGTCGGGTCTCAGTCGCCCACCTGAGCGGGGGCCTGCATATTCCAGGCCGCGTGCTCGTGCCGCCTCGATATCCGCTTCTATGTCGCCGGGTAGGAGCGCATAGGTGATCAGGCCCTCCGAAATGCCTTCCCTGTAGAAAAAGTGGTCCTGGGGGACATGGCCTTTGAACGCGACCAACTCAAGGTATGAGCCATCGTCGAAGGCGACCAACGCGTTGTGGCTCACCCCGCCTGTGTGCTCGCCGCCCGGCACGACGGTGAAGCCGAGCGCGGTGTAGTCATGGGCCGCCCGGTCGAGGTTGCTCACGAGGATTACAATGTGGTCTATGCCGAGGATCATAGTTCTAAGTTCCAGGTTCCTGGTTTTCAATAGTATAAATGAAATAGAGAAAGGACGAAGGCAATAAACCCTCGTCCAACTTTGAACCTGAAACCAGGAACTAAGAACCTGGAACTTACTGGGCCGCGTTATTGAGGCGGGCCATGAGGCGGGCCTTGCGGCGGGCGGCCTGGTTCCTGTGGATGATGCCTTTGCCGGCGGCCTTGTCGAGGGCCGAGATGGCTCGCACTACGGCTTCGGCGGACTCTTCGCCGCCCGCCGCAATCTGCATCTGCGCCGACTTGACGTATGTTTTGAGGGCCGTGCGTACCGGCTTGTTGCGCGCCCGCTTGCGGGCCGAGGAGCGGATCCTTTTGAGTGCGGATTTGATGTTCGCCAACTGTATATGCCTCCGGGTGTAGCACTCTGCGTGCTGTATACTGGCTGCCGGCAGATACACCGGCTCCTTATTCAGGTAATCTAATTTCGGCCCTGTTTTGGACCGCAAAGTTGATTATATCAGATAGAATGGGAAAGCGCAAGCGAACGCATAACGAGCGGGTGCAGAGTGCCGAAGGTAGAGGGGCACCCTACTTTAATCATCGTGTAGCGATGCTTCTCATTGCGCCCCTTTACTCGCGGCTGGAGGGGGTACCAAAACCGCTCGTCCCACTTATAAAATGTGCCGTAAGGCTCAACCGTTACCGGCACACTGTATATACAATCGGGAGGGATGCTGCCAGGCTGAAGCCCTGGGATGCATTGGTCCTCCGCCATTGGGCGAATCACGGCTTCGACTCCGATGCTCACCTGAGAATCCAACAGGTGGCCGCCGGATATGGAAGCGTGATTTCCTATTATTTACTTTGATTGCCGGACTGTGGCAAACATGACCCTGGAATCTGGAAGCAACCAGGGCTAATTTCAGCCGCGAGTTCCTGGTAATCAAAATAATCAGCCAGCGCCAGACTGGTCCCGCCTTCTGCAATTGTAGACGCGGATTCCATAAATGTAACCGGCCTGCTGTGTGTGCCATTGGAGCCGGGGAAGGGGCTATACCAGGTCCAAAGGTATCTTCCCTGGGGATACTCATCGCTTGGGGGGAAGAGCACGGAAATTACCGCCACATCGTTATTTGGGCATAGAGTTGGGTTGTTCGTAATAAATGCCTCGATTGTGCCGTCAACTTCGGGGGTGTAGGCCCAGTTCGGGGGTTCCTCGCCGAGAGGCAAAGGGGTGCAAGCTTCTGAACCGTTCGGGTGCTGGTCGATTATGAAGCAGGACCCACTGTTTAGCGGGGGGGTTACACCTGCCGGCGCGGCACCGAACATGAGCGCTTCTTCCCACACGAGATTAGAAGCCGGATTGTAGATATACCACATCAATGTATTTTGAGCGCGATCAGTCAAGACCTGATACTCGGCGTCGGGCTTCCACTTGTACAGTACCCTCGTTGGCAGAGGGTTACTGGCTTCGTTTACAGGGGTCATAAATGTGGTCATGCCGAAGTTGGGATTCCAGATTACCAATTGATAATTATAGGGATTGCCACAGGTAAATCCCGAAATCTCAGGATCAGCCCATTCTGTGCTCCTTGGGTCTGAGCTCCTTTGGGTGTTGTTGATGGAGTTGAATGAAGGGAAGTAAGTGAATGAATACATCTGAAACAATGCAAGCTGGTTCGGGTCGCCCATGATTGGCTGCGGTTGAGCTTGTGGGGGCTGGCCGAACATGAGGCGGAACGGTAGACCTGCCGAGTCTCCGCCGGCGTTGAACCACATCCACGTCGAGGCGTTCGAATTGGGCACCGGGATTTTCCACCAGTTAACTTCCTGGGCCTGCATCCAGTTAAGGTAAGACGTTCCCGCGCAGATAGCTTTAGATACTGCTCCGCCAAACCAATTTGTCGATGGTAGGCTCCACCCCATGTCCACTATATTCCAAGTATAACCCTGATCAGTCGAAAGCT
Source organism: Chloroflexia bacterium (assembly GCA_049580985.1). GTDB lineage: Bacteria > Chloroflexota > Chloroflexia > QHBQ01 > JADMIH01 > JADMIH01. The sequence goes on along the minus strand of JBAURA010000196.1, from coordinate 4,509 downwards.
GGGTGTAATCCGGGTAAATTATGTACCACCAGGTCCCGTAAGAGCACCCGGTTATTCGTGCCGAGAAATAAAACCCTTCTTCGTATTGAATTTGAGCTGTACACAACTGAAAGAAAGGGGTGTCGGGATGTGGGTCGTTGGCGGGTGGCGGGCTGAACGGATGCAGTAACGCCGTGCACTCCCACTGCGATGGTAGGATGGGCGGATTGCCCGCATAAGGCTGCAATTGTGGGTATAATAAGGAAAACTGGCATGGGTCCTCCGCCGGAGTTCTTAGATTGGACACGTCCATTCCTCCTCATCCCAACCAATCTGCTCTCAAATGCAATTTCCCGTAGGATATTACATAATCGCAGTTTATAAATACCAATTTATACCGTCGGATGCATTCTATCACAAGAAAACCTACAATGCAATAAGCATATATAAATGGGAGGGAGGCAACAGGTGAGAATAATGGTGTCACCCAATAGAGGAGTAACCACCAGGGAAGCGCAGGTCATTAAAGTGCTATTCAGTATCCCACTGGTGCCCCACCAATTTAGCTGCGTTTGCCCCGTGCGCGGGCAGGTGGCCGGGCCTGAGCGGAGCGAGCAGGCCGGTCGGCAGAGGTGTGAGTTGTGAAAACGCTGATTGTTTTGAGGCATGGCAAGGCCGAGGAGAGCGCGGTGGGTGGAGACAAGAAGCGCGCGCTCAAGGGGCGTGGGCGGCGGGATGCTGAGGCTATGGGCGTGCTGATAGGCGAGTTGGCGCGGCCCGACCTGGTGGTGTCGTCGGATGCGGTGCGGGCGCGACAGACGGCGGAGATAGCGTCGGAGGCGTTCGGGTACGAGGGTAAGATAGAATTCGAGCCTGCGATCTATAGCGCCGGACTGGATAACTTGATGGCGATTGTACGTGGCTTGCCCAACAAGGTAAGTTCCGCGCTGCTGGTGGGGCACAACCCCACGTTCGAGGACCTGAGCTGGGAGCTTGCCCCGGAGGGCACGCCGCCGGTTTCCCTGCCTACGGCGGGGTTCGCCCACCTTGAATTTGACGTGGCCCGGTGGCGGGACGTGAAGCCTGACAAAGGCAGACTGGTGGGGGTGTACTCACCGAAGGACGAGCGGTAGGGATGTATTAACAATGGTTGCACGGCTGTTAATCACAAGCTAACAACTGCTTATTATATTGTGGACGAAGGACGAAGGGCGGAAGCTATATTGCATAAGCCGCGACCTATATTCTATCGTCTATCGTCCATCGTCCGGCCGTTGCTGTTTGATAGAGGCATCAATAATGCTTAAAGAGATGATCAGGAGAATACTACTATGAACGAGCAAATTGGCGATACTGACCTGCCTGCCGAAGAGGCTCCGCTCCGCGACTCGCGTCCTGGGGCCGAAGATGGTGGGGATAGCGCCCACGACAAAACCGACGAAGGCCTCTACCGAGGAATGGGAGCGCAGGCGGAAGATGATGGCGATGAAGATAACGATGAGGATGAGGAAGACGAGGAAGAGGAGGACGACGATAGCGATGACGGTGACGAGGGAGAGGACGTCGTAGCAGAGTACGAGACCGTACCCTCGGACGAAACCGAGTTTAGCGGCGATACGCCTCTTTAGATTGTGAGAAAGGCTGTTGAGACCCGTTGCGTCCCGCGAGGCGCAACGGCTTTCGGCGTATATAATAGAGTAGAAGGAGCCTTATGGTAAAATTGTATCGAGAGCCTGGTATGTTGATAGAGACCCGCAAGGGAGCCTCCAGGCGGCCGGGAGCATCCGTGCGCGAAAAGACGCTTGGAGTGGTGGACATCGGAAGCAACACCGTGCACCTGCTGGTCGCCAGGACCAACGGGCGTCACGTCGAGCCACTCGTGGACGTGAGTGAGGGCCTGCGCCTGGGTGACGACGTGCACTATGACGGCGCGCTGTCAGTAGAGAAGGTAGAAGGGCTGGTGGACACCCTGCGCAGATTCCGCGACCAGGCGCTAAGGGAGAAGGCAGACGGGATACACTTGCTGGCGACGCAGGCGGTGCGTATGGCATCGAACCGCGCCGAGGTGATGGCAGAGCTTGAGGCGAGGCTGGACGTGCCGGTGGAGGTGCTTACGCCTGAGCAGGAGGCCGAGTTCGCCTTCCTGGGGGCCGACGTGGCGTGTCCCAGCGTGGGACCGCAGGTGATGATCGATATAGGCGGTGGGAGTATGCAGGTGGCGGTCGGCCAGAACGGCGAGGTGTGGGATAGCATGTCACTGCCCCTGGGGGCCTCGCGGGTGGCGAGCCAGTTTCTGCCGAGCGACCCTCCTACGTACCTGGAAGAGGCGCTGCTGGTGACCTATCTCGCCCAGACGATCCCCCCGGTCCTGCCGCTATCCGACACCAATATCACCGGAGTGCTGGGGGTGGGTGGCACGTTGCGGCGCACACCCGCATTGCTCGACCTGATGGTAGGAGAGATCTACCCGAAGGAGGCTATAGAGAAGATGCTGGTGTTGGTGCGCGGGCAGGCCACGGTTGACCTCGCGGCCAGGTACGACCTCAAGCCGGAGCGCGCCCGCTTGCTGATGCCCGCCTTGCTGCTGCTACGCGAAGTGATGGAAGGCTACGAGAACCCCCCCCTGATCATGTCGCCCTACGGCGTCCGCGAAGGCGCGATCCTGGCGCTGGCACGGGCGCGGTGACGGTGGACGGTGGAGAAGTAAAACGTAAAACGTAAAACGTAAGTGACGTAAGACGGTCTACTGTCCACCGTCCACCGTCACGGAGGTAAGGTAATGGCTGTTGACGAGAAGGAGAAGAGCGGGGAGGTGCTGGCGCTATCGCAGCCGGTGTTGAAGCCTGCTTTCTATATCAACCGCGAACTGAGCCTGCTCAGGTTCAACGAGCGGGTGTTGGAGGAGGCGCTGGACGAGCGCAACGCGCTGATTGAGCGGGTCAAGTTCCTCTCTATATTCCACTCTAACCTGGACGAGTTCTTTATGATCCGCATGTCCGGTATACGCGAGCAGGTGAAGGCCGGCGTGAGCGACCGCAGCCCCGACGGCATGACCCCCACCGAGGAGATGGCGGCTATCAGGAGCGGCATACTGCCGCTTCTTGAAAAGCAGGCGGGCTTCTTCCGGGATACGCTTTGCCCGCAGCTCGGCAAGGCGGGGATCAAGATCGCAGACTATGCTGAGCTTACGCCGGATCAGAAGCGGACGGCCCGCGAATACTTCGAGCGGATGGTGTTTCCAGTGTGCACCCCGCTGGCGGTCGACCCCGGCCACCCATTCCCCCACATCTCAAACCTCAGCCTGAACCTGGCTGTCGAGTTGCAGGCTCCCAGCGGCCAGCGCCATTTCGCCCGCGTGAAGGTCCCCAATGTGCTGCCGAGGCTGGTGGCCCTCCCCATTCCCCAGGAGAGCCTGGGTGAGCGGGCCAGGCGGAACGGCCACGGCGCACCCCGGCATGACTCGCGAAAGAACAAAGCTTCGCGCTCCCTGTATGTGTGGCTGGAGCAGGTGCTGACGGCCAACCTGCACGCGCTCTTCCCGCAGATGCATATATTGGAGGTGCACCCCTTCCGGGTATTGAGGGATGCCGACATCGAGATCCAGGAGCTTGAGGCCGCCGACCTGCTGGAAACGGTCGAGGAGAGCCTTTCGCGGAGGAGGTTCGGGTCGTCGGTGGCGCTCTTCGTCAATTCGACCATGCCCGACCGCCTGCGTGAGTTGTTGGTGAAGAACCTGGAGCTTGATAGCGAAGAAGTGTACGTGGTGGACGGACCGCTCGGCCTGAGCGATCTCGCCGAACTGGCGAAACTGGACCGCGCCGACCTGAAGGACCCCACGTTCACTCCGCGCACGCCGCCCGCGCTTCGCAAGGCCGGGGGCGTATCAGGCATCTTCCAGGCGATACGGGAGGGCGACATCCTGTTGCACCACCCGTTCGATTCTTTCACGCCGGTGGTCGATTTCATCAGGGCATCGGCGCACGACAAGCACGTGCTGGCTATCAAGCAGACGCTGTACAGGGTAGGCAGCCACTCGCCCATAGTAGGGGCGCTGCTGGAAGCGGCGGAGGCGGGCAAGCAGGTAGCGGTGCTGGTGGAGCTAAAGGCACGGTTCGATGAAGAGAACAACATAGAGTGGGCGAGGGCGCTGGAACAGGCTGGAGTGCACGTGACGTACGGGCTGATCGGGCTGAAGACGCACTGCAAAGTAGCGCTCGTGGTGCGGAAAGAGGGGGAAGGGATCAGGCGGTACGTGCACCTGGGCACCGGGAACTACAACCCCACGACCGCGCGCCTCTACACCGATACCGGACTGCTCACTTGCCACCCCGATTTTGGGGCGGACGTGTCGGAATTGTTCAATTATTTGACGGGGTATAGCAAGCAGACGCGATACCGGAAGCTGCTGGTCGCGCCTATCACGCTCAGGGCGGGCGTGCTGGCCCTTATCGAGAGGGAGATCAAGCAGCACAGGGAGCACGGTGGCGGCAGGCTGATCTTCAAGATGAACTCTCTCGTGGACCCGGCGAT
>JBAURA010000195.1:0-9560 GCA_049580985.1 Chloroflexia bacterium | reverse complement strand
GCTATGTAGTCGTTGGCTTCCTCGGCGGGGATGTCTTTGCCGGGCTTGCCGATCACGCAGGCTATCTCATGCTCGAAGTCTACCTCTTTGGAGCCGTGGGGGTAGTCTACGTCGTCGTAGGGGCCGTAGACGCAGCCTGGGTTGGAGTAGTAGAAGACGGGGTGGTCGTACCATTCGGGGATCATTTCGAGGCCGCGCAGGGCGCGGGCGGTCTTGACGTGCTGCTCGAAGGCGTAGAAGTCGCGGATCGTGCGGGGGAAAGGGATGGGGGAGAGGAGGGAAACGTCGTCCAGGGGTTGCGAGGATTCCCACAGGCCCTCTTCGTCGGCGCATACATCTTCGGCGAGTTCTTGCACGCGCGCCATCGCGTCGGGACCGCCATCCAACAGTTCGAGCATAGTTGTGGGGATTTTGGATTTTGGATTTCGGATTTCGGATTTACTTTGTTTCTTGTTGAGCCAGGCGTGGGCGGCTTCCAGATTGAGAACGCGCGGCATGTCGCCCGGCAGGTAGATGCCGACGTGGGTATCTTCGCCTTCGACGCGGTCGGGGGCGGTGCGGTGGAGGTGGGAGAAGGTTACTAGCTTCATTCTCGCTCCTGAGATCCTGTTAGAAGAAGGATTATGCCTCCCCGGAGTCGTATGCTCTCGTCTCGCAGAATTGCGAACTGCCCAGGTAACCTACCGGCATATCGGTCCAGCACAGATGATAACACTCGCACTTGGTTGGAACCAGTTTCATCTTTAAGTCTAAAGAGCAACACCCCTACATGGGATTGGCCGCTATGGAACACAAGATCGCCAAAGTCCTTGTCGATAGTTATCAAGATACGCTCTTCGTTTACTGCACGTATCAGGATAACTTGATCTCTTGCGCCCTTTGCGACCTCTACTATGGCGACAACATCGTAACCTGAACTACGGAGGTATTCGATTACGTCGCCACTTACCGACTCATCCACCAGGAAGCGGAGGGGATGCATTTGGCTAGCCCTTTAGCGGTAGGGGAAACACATCTTCATTTGCCAGTACTGCTGCGGCGTATGCGAGCGCTGCTCGTATGTCCTCCGGCTGTAGGTGAGGATATTGGCGCAAGATTTCAGATTCAGAGATGCCCTGTGCGAGCAAGCGCACAATTAACTCTACTGGAATGCGCGTACCTCGGATTACAGGTTTGCCTACCATGATCTCTGGATTAATCGTGATGCGTTGCAATAGTTGTTCGTCAGCTATCATATGGCGCTCTTTCTTGAGTGTGAACAAGGCATGGGCCAGATCCATACCTTATGCATCACAAGTTACCCCTTAGCTCTTGCTCGCGCTCGATGGCTTCGAACAAAGCCCTAAAGTTGCCTTTGCCGAAGCCTCGGGAGCCGTGCCGCTCGATGATCTCGAAGAAGACGGTGGGGCGGTCCTGGACGGGTTTGGTGAAGATCTGGAGCAGGTAGCCTTCGTCGTCGCGGTCTACCAGGATGCCTAGCTCTTCTAGCTGGGCCATGTCTTCGTTGATCTGGCCGACGCGATTGGGGGCTTCCTCATAATACGAGTGGGGTACGCGCAGGAACTCCATGCCGTTGGCCTTGAGGGCGGATACGGTGCCCAGGATGTCGCCTGTGATGAGGGCGATGTGCTGGACGCCTGGGGTGCGGTAGTAATCGAGGTATTCCTCGATCTGCGACTTCTTCTTGCCCTCGGCAGGCTCGTTGATGGGGAACTTTACGCGGCCCGTGCCATCCTGCATCACTTTGGACATGAGGGCCGAGTACTCGGTGGAGATGTCTTTGTCGTCGAAAGAGATGAGCTGGCTGAAGCCCATAATGCGGGCGTAATACTCGACCCACTCGTTCATCTTGCCCAATTCGACGTTGAGGACCTGGTGATCGACGGCTTTGACGCCGGTGGGGGTGCCTGGTAGCTCGCGCTTATGATAACCTGGGGCGAAGATGCCGGTGTATTCATCGCGGTTGAGGAGGGTGTGGATGGTGTCGCCGCAGGCCGCGATGGCGGCTTTGCGAATGCGGCCCTTGTCGCTCTCGACCCAGTGAGGCTCGGTCACGCCCCTGGCCCCGCGCTCGACGGCGGTGCTGAAGGCCCAGTCTACGTCGGGGACGCGGAGGGCGATGTCTTTGACGCCGTCGCCGTGCAAGTTGACGTGGGCGGCGATGCCACCTTCCGGCTGAAGGGGGGCGGTCAGCACGAAGCGGATCTTGCCCTGCTTAAGGACGTAAGAGGCCCGGTCGCGCACCTTCGTTTCGGGGCCGGAGTAGGCGACGACGCTGAAGCCCATGACGGTGCGGTAGTAGTGGGCGGCCTGCTTGGCGTTGCCCACGTAGAATTCTATGTAGTCGATGCCCTGGATCGGGAAGGGGTCGGCCCCGTTATCACGGCCCTTCCGGGCGGCGGGTCGTCCGTTGGGAGTAGGGGCAGTGCCGGTATCCATGTAGGCGACGTCGCTGCCGGCCAGGGTATCTAGCTCCGTGGTCTCTTCGGGTTTCATGTACGTACCTCCGTTGGTATGTGCGCTACGTCGCGCAGAATCGCCTGCGAGTATGCGACCGGGGGGTTGTCGGTTGTCGGTTGCTAGTTACGACGTGTATATGCAACATTGCTATTCTAGCACCAGGAGGGCGTTTTCACAACGGGGCGCAAAGGAGATCACCGGGATATCAAATACGGACTTAGGGGCGGTTGACGATGTTTGGAGTTATGGCTTATAACGGTCGTCAGGCGCTATTATGCGCGGACTGAAAAATCCAGGGCAAGGCGAAGCATACCATAATACTGTCGCATTAATCTTGTAGGGGCGGACACACGGGTCCGCCCTCTCTCCTTACCCCGATCTTGGCGGTTCTCCAACCAGGCATACACACGGGTCCGCCCCTACGACCTATGACCGCACTTCTTTTATGCCACACCATTGAAGCATACCTCGCCTCTACAATGAGGGTTGGAATATGTAAGGAGCGCGGGCGATGCGTCTTTTTTCGGCGACTGTGGAAGGTGTAGGGGCAATGATTAAGGTAGGGCGGATTGAGGTAGTGGAGTACGATGCGCAATGGCCGCGTGCGTTCGACGAGATCAGGGGTGTCGTTGGGGAGGCGGTGGGGGAATTGGCGCTGAGGATCGAGCACGTGGGGAGCACAGCGATACCGGGGTTGAGCGCGAAGCCGATAATCGACCTGGATATCGTTATTGGATCTCATACTGATTTGCCGGAGGTAATAGCACGGTTGAGCAGCCTGGGCTATATTCACCAGGGAGACCTGGGGATCAGAGGGCGAGAAGCTTTCAGGCGTGATGGGGAGGATGTGCCGCGCACCGGCACAGGGAAGGTGTGGCCCAAACATCATCTCTATGTATGCCCGGAGGGGAGTGAAGGCCTGACCAGGCACCTGGCTTTCCGCGACTACTTGAGGGTGCACCCGGAAGAGCTTGCCCGGTATGAAGCCGTGAAACGACGCCTGGCGGCGCAAGACCCTCACGATTGGGAGGCTTATACGGACGGCAAGACGGACTATATCATTGGAATATTGCGACGGGCAGGCGTGGCGATGGAATCGACAGAGATAGGAGACGAGCATAGATGAACGCTACAAGCAGTAATGAACTAACGGGAGAGCAGCAGAGATACCTGGACGAACTAAGCGAGTTCCTGCGCATACCGTCGGTGAGCACGCTCACGGAAAACAAAGGCGACGTGCGGCGGGCGGCGGAATGGGTGGCGGAGGACCTGCGGAGGTCGGGCGTGGAGAACGTGCGCCTGATTGAGACGGATGGGCCTATGGGCCACCCGCTCGTGTACGGCGACTGGCTGCACGCCGAGGGCCAGCCGACCATATTGATTTACGGGCATTATGATGTGCAGCCACCCGACCCGCTGGACGAGTGGAAGACGCCGCCGTTCGAGCCGACGTTGCGCGAGGGCAACCTATTCGCGCGCGGCTCAGCCGACGACAAGGGGCAGGTGTACTGCCACATGAAGGCGGTGGAGCGGTTGATGCGCGAGGGAGGCGGGCAACTGCCGGTGAACGTGCGCTTCCTGATCGAGGGCGAGGAAGAGGTAGGGGGCGAAGGAATTGAGCATTATGTAAAGCAGCACCCGGACGAATTGACGTGTGACGCGGTGCTCATCAGCGACAACCATATGTTCGCGGACGGTCTGCCGGCGATTGACGTGGGGCTGCGCGGGATGGTGTATACCGAGATCACGGTCAGGGGCGCGGCGCATGACCTGCATTCGGGTATGTACGGTGGGGCGGCTCCCAACGCTATCAACGTACTGTGCCATATAGTGGCGCAACTGAAGGAGTTGGATGGGACTATAAAGGTGCCCGGTTTCTACAGCGACGTGCTGGAATTGACGAGCGAGCAGCGATCAAGCTGGGGCGCGTTGCCCTTTGACGATGAGGAGATGCGCGAGCATGAGATAGGGTCGAAGGCGCTGACGGGAGAGCCTGGGTATTCGGCGTTGGAGAGGATCTGGGCGCGGCCTACGCTGGACGCGAACGGCATCATTGGCGGCTTCACAGGGGAGGGTGCGAAGACGGTGATCCCGGCGGTAGCGAAGTGCAAGGTGAGTATGAGGCTGGTGCCTAACCAGGAGCCGAACAAGATCTGGGAGAGCTTCAAGGCGTACGTCGAGAGCCTGTGCCCGCCATACGCGGAGGTAGACGTGCAGTACATACATGGAGCCGACCCTGTGCTGCTGCCGACCGACTCGGCTTATATGAAGGCCGCGGTGGACGCCCTGCGCGACGTATATGGCAAGGAGCCGGTGCTGATGCGCTCGGGTGGCTCTATCCCCATAGTGTCGCTCTTCGGTAACGTGCTGAATGCGCCATGCGTGCTGATGGGGTTTGGTCTGCCGGACGATAACCTGCACGCACCGAACGAGAAGATGAAACTGGCGAATGTGTTCAGCGGAATCGAGGCATCGGCGCGGTATCTGCGGTTGTTGCGGCGGTAGTCGGTAGTCGGTAGTCGGTAGTCGGTAGTCGGTAGTCGGTAGTCGGTAGTCGGTAGTCGGTAGTCGGTATTGGAGGGTATGTGATGGGAGGTCAGACTTATAGAGATTTGGAGGTGTGGCAAAAGAGTATGGACCTGGTGGTAGAGGTCTATGAATTGTCTAAGCTTTTTCCCAAGGAAGAGCAATTCGGACTGACAAACCAGATTCGTCGGGCTGCTGTCTCTGTACCCTCGAATATTGCGGAGGGCCAGGGACGGTTACACGAAGCTGACTTCCTCCGTTTCCTTTCAATTGCTAGAGGCTCTCTTACTGAAACTGAGACCCAGTTAATGATAGCAATGAGATTAGCTTACGTTAGCAAAGACCAGGTAAGACAAGCCTGGACTTTAGCACAACAGGTTGGCCGGTTGCTGAATGGTCTTATCAGGAGCAAGAGACCCAACGCAAATGGAAACGGGAGGATCTCGGAACTAGTCGCACCGTTCGATATCGACTATGGTCCTGAGGAAGAATTCTTTCCACCTGACCCTGACTCGTGAAACCGACTACCGACTACCGACTACCGACTACTAACCCGATGCCATTGGACGGCATCCGCGTGGCCGATTTTTCGCGGGTGTTGGCTGGGCCGTACTGCACTATGATGATGGGCGACCTGGGGGCGGATGTGGTGAAGGTGGAGTCGCCGGAGGGGGATGACACGCGCAGGTGGGGGCCGCCTTACCAGGGTGGGGAGTCGGCTTATTATTTGTCGTGCAATCGCAACAAGCGAAGCGTGGTGTTGGACCTGGGGAGCGAGGAAGGGCGCGAGTGGGCACGTGCCCTGGCTGCGCGAAGCGACGTGCTGGTGGAGAACTTCCGGCTGGGGGCGATGGAGCGGTGGGGATTGGGGTACGAGCAGTTAGCAGAGGATGACCCCAGCCTGGTCTATTGCTCTATATCGGGATATGGGCGCACGGGGACGGACGCCGGGCTGCCAGGATACGACTACGTGATCCAGGGCGCGGGCGGGATCATGAGCGTCACGGGGGAGCCGGATGGGTCACCTACGAAGGTAGGGGTGGCTATCGTCGATTTGACGGCGGGGATGTTCGCGCTATCGGCTATCCTGGCTGCCTTGCGCGTTCGGGATATGACAGGCCGGGGGCAGAAGATAGACATCTCGCTGTTCGACTCGCACCTGGCGTGGCTCGCCAACGTTGGGAGCAACTACCTGCTATCGGGGGAGACCCCCGCAAGATACGGCAACGGGCACCCCAATATCGTACCTTACCAAACGTTCAAGGCAGAGGATGGGTGGCTCGTGCTGGCTGTTGGCAACGACCAGCAGTGGACGCGCTTCTGCCAGGCGGTGGGGCGGCCCGATTTCATTTCCGACGAGCGGTGGGTTACCAACGAGGCGCGCGTCCACAACCGCGATACGCTCGTTCCAATCCTGGAAGAGTTGATCGCAAGCAAGAGCGTTGAGGCATGGTTAATGCTCCTGAAAGAGGCCAAGGTGCCCGCGGGCCCGGTAAATACGGTGGACCGCGCTCTCAACGATCCGCGGGCGAGAGCGCGTGGCATGGTGCAGGAGGTTGAGCACCCCGGTATTGGCCCGGTGCGAATGGTGGCCTCACCACTGCATTTAGAGGCCACACCTCCGGTTATCAGGAGACACCCTCCGATGCTGGGAGAGCATACCGAGGAGATCTTGAGGGAGTTGAAGGACAGCGGATCGTAGGGCAACTACAGGGGTGCCCCTACGGATTATCGAGGTGTGGGTTTGAGACGGCGACGCGCCAGCAGAATAGGTCTTATACGGCAGGCTATCGAACGGCGGTCGGCGGTGGCGGGGCGCCGCACTTCCCGCATCCAGAGCATGAGGCCGCAGATGGCGCAGGCGTACAGGCTGTTGCGGGCCGCCTCGCGGTTGGGAGTGCCGGGGTCGCTGCCCGCGCCACCTGAGTTGCTGCCTGCGGGGGCGCGGGTGCTGGCGCAGGGCTACCTCAACAGGTTCTCACTGCCGTTGCTGGGGGATTGGCTGCTGCCTAATTGGATGCGCGAGCAGACTGACCCCGATAGCGAGTGGTTTGTGCCCCGGAGCGTCACCAACCTCATGGTAAACCAGACCAGGCGCAACTGGACCGCGTTGGGGTTGCCGGGGCGCGGCCACCCGGTCGAAAGCGTGGTAGACAGGTGGGGGCTGCTGACGGCATCGCCGGGCGGGCCGTCGCTCGACTGGTGGGTGGAGGTGGACGGAGGCGAGGCGGGCAGGATGGCCCCCGGCATACAAGGCGGGGCACTGCAAAGCTTGCAGGGTGGCTTGCCTGTAGTAGTGACCTCATACGAGGCGGACGGGCTGAGGGTGGCAAGCGAGGCATGGCTCATGCCGGGTGAGGGCGGGGATTGGGCGGCTATGCAGGTGGTGCTGTTCAATATCGCGGACGTGCCTTTGAGCGGCACGTTCTCCTTCGCGCTACGGCCTTACAACTCGGAGGGGATAACACCGATCTACGACATGGCGTATGACGAGGCGGAGAAGACGCTGGTGGCCGATGGGCACGTGAGCTTGTATATTTGGCCCGCGCCGGATGGGTGGGCATTGTCGGGGATCGCACATGACCTATTCCGGACGGTAGACGGTGGACGGTGGACGGTGGACGAACGAACGAGTGACTCGGCGCGTAGCACGCACTTGCACGACGTGCGGGGGTTTGCTCATGGGGTGCTCAACTTCCGGTTTGAGATAGAGCCGTGGGAGGAGGCGGAGTTCCTGGCGTTCATGCCCGCGAGGGGACGAAGGACGAAGGACGAAGGACGAAGGACGCCGGAAATTACGAATTACGAATTACGAATTACGGATATACCCTCCGGTAACCCAGGCAATCCGAAATCCGGGTACCCTTTGGGTGACCGCAATCCGAAATATTATAGCCATATGAAGGCGGCGACTACCCTTCAATGGCGGGAGTTGCTGGGCGGTGCTGGGCGGATGCAGGTTGAGGTGCCGCACAGGGAGTTGCAGGCTTCGTGGGACGCCAACCGCGCGCACCTGCTGGCGCTGCACGACGGGCCGATTATCACGCCGGGGCCTGACCTGTACCACAGCTTCTGGCTGCGCGACGGGGCTTATATGACATATGCGCTGTCGGCTTGCGGCTTCCGCGAGCAGGCGGTGGAGCTGTTGCGAGGGTTTGCGAGGGTACAGAGGCGGGATGGGGCTTTCGTATCGCACCAGGGGGAGTGGGATGGCACGGGCCAGGCGCTGTGGTGCATGGCGCAGCACCTTGCTATGCACCCCGACCACACGCTTGCGAAGGAATTTAGGCCGCGTATGGTCAGGGGCGCGCAGTGGATCATGGAGACGCTGGCGGGGTCTCGTGGCGGGTTGATGCCGCCGGGGGTATCGTCCGAGCACCTAGGGCCACCCGACAGGTATTACTGGGACAGCCTATGGGCGCTGGCCGGGTTGCGGTCGGCAGAGGAGCTTACGCACAAACAAGCGTTTGGTAGGGCGGCGGTGCGGCTCAGGAACAGGTTGGCGAGCGCCTGGGCCACCGATATGGCGGCGCTGGGGCGCGAGGCGCTGGTGGGCGCGCCCGGTCGAGGGATAGACCTGGGCATGATCGGCACGCTGGTGGCATGGTTCCCACTGGAGTTGGTGCCCGCCGATAGCCCACTGCTGGAAGGGTCCATGTCGGCGCTGGAGGAGAGCCTTTTCTATAAAGGGGCGCTGATGGTGAACACCGGGCACTCAGGGTGGGGCACGTACCTTAACATGCGGGTGGCGGGGTGCAGGCTGTTGCAGGGGTCTCCGAAGGGGTGGAGCATGATGAAGTGGCTCCTGTCGCACGCGTCGCCTACGTACAACTGGCCGGAGGCGATCCACCCGAAGTCGGGGGGCGGGAGCGCGGGCGACGGGCATCATGGTTGGGCATCCGCCGAATGGCTCATGTTGGTGCGCGCGCTCTTGCTCAGGGAGTCCGAAAGGAGTATTATGCTCGCGCCCGGCATACCTTCGGAGTGGCTCATGCCGGCAGGCGAGATACGCGTCGAAGGCGCGCCTACGCGCTTCGGTCCCCTTACTTATAGCGTCGAGTGGGGAGACGAGGGGAGCAATCTTCGAGTGCGCACAGACCGCAAAGGGTTGAAGACGAATATAGCTCTGCTATGGCGCGATCCCGCTACCGGCGAAATCGAGACGTTGGCGTGAGCAAGCTGCCCGTGTCGCTGATAATGACCGTGCGAAACGAAGCGGAAAGCTTGCCCGGCCTGCTTGAGAGCATACTGGGCGGGACCGTGCTGCCGTCTGAGATCGTGATCGTGGATGGAGGGTCGAGCGACGGCACGCCGGGTGTGGCGCAGAGCTATAGCGACAGGCTTCCGATAAGGATCATCGAGAGGCCGGGAGCCAATATATCGGAGGGGCGTAACGCGGCGATAGAGGCGGCCAGTTATGAGATTATCGCCGCCACCGATGCGGGGGTGCGCCTGGAGCCGCGTTGGCTGGAAGAGTTGGTCGCGCCGTTCTTTACGGACGGTGGACGGTGGACGGTGGACGGTGGACGATTACCCATCAGCCTCCCACCACCGTCCACCGTCCACCGTCCACC
>JBAURA010000194.1:0-8119 GCA_049580985.1 Chloroflexia bacterium | reverse complement strand
TATGAAACAGGTCACGTTCCAGGAACGTGACCTGTTTCATGTATGATGTATTTCAGCCGTAACTCTCCCTGGTCCTCCTCTATCTAACAGCCAACTCGCCAGTAGATAGAGGGAGGTGGGCAGCACCACGATCAGCCCGGTATAGTTCTCCCATCCCTCCAGCCCGGCGGGCGGTGGAAAGATCGCATAGATCGATATAGCCGATGCCGCCAGCACCTGGCCCGCCGTCCACAGCCTGCCCGTCCCGACCAAGGCGAGCGGCAAGAACAACCAGGTTACGTACCAGGGCCAGAACCAGGGCGCGCCAACCATGAAGTAAACCAGCAACGCCCAGCCCCAGCCCTCCACGACCGAGGGCACTCCCCAGCCCGCCGCCCGCAGGCACTTCCAGAAGACTACCGCCAACAGGAGTCCAGCCAGAGCCTGCTGGCCCCACCGCACCCACGGAGTGATGCTTGCATACAGGGTGGCGGGTATCCCTGCCAGGATCGCGGCGGCAACTGAGTTGATTTGCAGGTTGACGGTAGGATTGCCATCCAATGCCTCAAAAAGAGCGCCCGGCCCTCCGAAGGGCCACATGGCTAGCAGCCAGCATACCGTCACTATCGCCAGCGCCTGCCCGCCCCTGGATACTCCCGTTCGCAGGCCGGCCCAGGCACCCGCTGCCTCTTGCCGGCGGCTTCCCTCACCTTCCTCACCTTCTCCCCTGGAAATCCGCCACAGCCAGAGCAGATAGAAGGGAAAGAAGAGGAGCGCCATCAGTTTTACCAGCGCGGCGGCTGCCAGCGCTACGGCGGCCCATCGCCACATGCCTTTCAAAAGGAGCCAGATGGAAACCAATAGGAACGCGATCATGATGGCGTCGTTATGGCCGCTCAACCCGAATTCCAACATGACCAGGGGATTCCAGGCGTAGGTCAGTGTAGCCCCTACCTGCAAACCCGCCCACTTTCGCGTTACCACCTCGTTATTACCGACTTTGCCCAGCATGCGCGCCCTGAACTCCCCTGCCACACGCCACATCAGCCAGATGTTGATCAGGTGGGCTATATCGGCGAGTAACCTGTGCCCCAGGACGTGTACCGCAAGCTCTTTACCACCCACCGCTTGCGCGAGATAGGCAATCCCCTCCGCCAGCACGACCCACACAGGGCCGTAGACACATGGGAGCGCGCCGTTCCATACTTCCCACTCCATCCACCCTTCGAGGTCACGATCCAGGTAATTGTTTGGAGGCTCCAGGTAAGGATTGCCGCCCTCCATCGCCCCGATGCGCCCGTTCCAGACGTAGCTGTATATGTCGGGGGAGAGCATGGCGCGCGCCATCAGCAACATGAGCAGCGATACCCCCGCGACGCCGAGGATCAAGAGCAGGACCTTCCTGCCGTCCTCAGGCGTTGGGTGCGGAGCTGCGTAGGCTCGCCGCGCCGCCCGCACATACACCAGGAAGAGCAACGCCAGCAGCAACAGGTATGCGCCCACGATCCAGGGCGCGATCCCTGATCGTGGGGTAGCGTTGAGCCAGGCATCGGGCAAGAGCGCGTATGCGATGCGGGAGGCGACGTTCCACCTGGCCGTGATCACCGATGGCGTGACCCACATCTGCGCCGTCTGGAAGAGGAGCGTCAGCGCCGCGTAACCCAGCACCATCAGGCCACCCATTCGCAAGAGGTAGCCGGGCGCAGTTCCGTCCCTTGTAGCTACAGAGGCAGCGATACGAATGCCCCCTTGAAAAACCTCACCTGTATAATGATATCGCGGTCCGCATACTAACGCCCTTGTGGGCGCGGAGACCCTATGTCTACAATAGGAAGCTCACCTGGTGAGGTGAAACATAAGAACCGCCCTGTCGGTAAGCCTGATTATGCGCCCTTGCTGGTGGCTGCGACCGCGCTGGCCGGTTACCTGCTGATCTTCCTGCTCCTGTTCAATCGTTACGGCGATCTGCGGGACTTTATCTTCATAGGCAAGCAATTCATCGCTAGAAGCGACAGCAGTGCCATCATCAAGATGGACCCTGGCTATGCATACCTGGAAGAAGTGCCCGGCTACGACGGCCAGTTTGCCTATTTCATCGCGTTAGACCCACTAAACGCCCGCTACTATGTGGACCAGGACAGGGTAAGCTACCGTTACACGCGCATCCTCTACCCGATGCTGGCCCGGTCCCTCGTGCTGGGGGACCCTGGCTGGATCCCGTTGTCTATGGTCCTGGTCAACCTGCTGGCGGTAACAGGTGGGACTTTCGCCGTGGCGCTGTGGTGCCGGGAACGGAGGCTCAGCCCGTGGCTGGGACTGGTGTTCGCATTCTATATTGGGCAGGTCGTGGCGTTCAGCAGGGACTTGAACGAGATATTAGCATACTCGCTGGTGGCCGTGGCGGTTTATCTGTTCGACCACGTCCCGCAACGTCCCATCCTGGCAGCCCTGTGCTTCGGGTTGTCAGCGTTAGCCAGAGAAACCACGCTTCTTTTCGCGCTGGTGTATATTGTGGCGCTGTGGGCACGTACATTGAAAGATACAGGCGATCAACCAGGCTCCCAATCCCAACGCTGGGCAAAGGTTGCGTCGTTTGGCGCGCTCGCAATTGGCCCGGCGGTACTGTGGCAGCTATGCTTACTCTGGTGGCTGGGCGACATCGGCTGGCGGCAGGGTACGGGCCTCTACCTGGTGCCGTTCGCCAACCTCTATAAGCTGTACCCACTGGATGAGGGGGTGCTCGACTCGGTGGAAGCGGTAGTTATTCCCTCGACGATCTGCCTGGCCGTATGTCTGCTTCAAATGTGGAGGTCTTCGCAGGACCGCCGGCGCAAGGAGCTATGGGTAACCGTGCTCAATGCCGTCCTGTTTGTGCTCTTACTCCCACCGGACAACCTCTACGATATTTACGGCTCGGCGCGCATCGCCACTCCCGTCTTGATGGGAGCAATCTACTCTCTGCCATACGTCCGCCGGCGGCTGTGGTTCCCTTTTTGCACAGCTCTATGGATTGTACCTACCCTCACGTATCTGCTGAACCCGGCCATCGAGCTTATCCATCCCAGGTAAAACATAAGGGGTGCCGGCCGTGTTGCCTTGCACCCCTTACGTTTTACGTTTTACGTTTTAGCTTTGCGGTTCTTCCTCTTCTTCGTCTCGGTTCATGAACGCGCCCAGCGCCTGTGCCAGCGCGCCTTGAGGCTCCTCGGCTTGGTTCTCGCCGGAGGGCGCCTGCTGCTGCTTGGGCTGGCCTCTTTGGCCCTGACCCTGGCCGCGTGACTGATCGCGCCCACCTCGCTCGGCTCGCTCGGGACGCTCAGCGCGTGGAGCGCGCTCAGGGCGGTCGTCGGTCTGGGCTGCGGGTTGTGTTTCCGCGCCTACCTCGCCGATAGCTTGTTCAGCTTCCATCGAGGCGGCTTCGGTCATCTCGGCCTGGTCCATAGGCGGAACGTCCGTCTCCGTCCTTCGTCCTTCGCCGTCGGCTCCCATTGTAGGGGCTGCGCTGGGGGCGGTCTCGTCGCCGTCCTCGTTGGCGGGCACCGGGCCGTTTTCGTCCTCGTTCACCCGCTTAAGCGACAGGCCGATCCGCCTCTTGGCGGGGTCGATCCTGATCACCTTCAGGTCGAGCGCATCACCCACGTTCACCACATTCTTGGGGTGCGCTACCCGCCCCTCGGCAAGCTCCGATACGTGTATCAGGCCCTCGATGCCGTCTTCCAGGCGGGCGAACGCGCCGAACGTGGTCAGCTGCGTGATCGTGCCGCGCACTATCTGGCCTAGCTTGTAGTTCTCGGTGATCGTGGACCACGGCTCCGGCTGCGTCCTCTTCAACGACAGCGCGATCTTGCGCTCGTTGGGGTCGACCGACAGCACGTACACGTTCACCTGGTCGCCCACCTTCAGCACGTCGCTGGGGTGCCCGACCCGCTTCCACGAGATTTCGGACAGGTGGATCAGGCCGTCCGCGCCGCCGATGTCCACGAAGGCCCCGAAGTCGCAGATCGAGGAGACCCTGCCCAGCCTTACCTGCCCTGGCTCAAGCTCGCGCAGCAGGCGAGAGCGCACGCTCTCCCTCTGCTCCTGCATGGCCTGTCGTTCGGATAGGATCAGGCGGTTGCGGCTCCTGTTGATCTCGATGATCTTCATCGGGATCGTCTGGCTCTGGAGCTTCGCCATCTCGGACTGCTTGTTGGCTTCGCTGCCGCCGGTGAGGGACGAGATCTGCGAGGACGGCACGAAGCCGCGCACGCCCTCCAGGTTTACCAGCAGGCCGCCCTTGTTGTAGCCGGTTACACGTGCCTGGATGACCTCGCCGGCCTCGAACCTCTTTTGAAGGTCGCGCCACGAGCGCTCCTGGCGGGCGCGGTCCAGCGATAGGACCGCGTGCCCTTCGTTGTTCTCAGGCTGCACCACCGACACTAGGAGGGTGTCGCCTATCTGGAGGGCTTCGCGCTCCTCCGGTGTAAGGCTCTGCAATTCCGCGCTGGGGATGATGGCTTCGGTTTTGGCCCCGATATCGATAAGGAGCTCTTCGCGGCCAACCTTCATGATGGTGCCCTCAACTACATCGCCGTGCTTGAGGGTGCGGTACTGCTGCTCTGAGGCCCGCAGGAGGTCTTCCATCGAGGCGTTCGGAGCGACGTCTTGCAGGCGGGTGTTGCGCACGACCGGCTCTTCATAGTCGCCCGCGCTCTCGTCATCCGCCGTGCCCGCGTCTTCGCCTGTGCTCATAACTGCGCTATCGCCTACGCCGGTTTCGCCCGCGCCCGTCTCGACGGTACGTACAGCGCTTTCGTCAGTGTCGAGGGTGGGGCTGTCGCCCGCGCCGGTCTCGTCGGTTGGCACGGCGCTCTCATCGGCGCTCATAGCTGCGCTCGCGCTTTCGCCGGTATCCAGGGGGGCGATATCACCCACGCCTGTTTCAGGGGTCGCTATCGCACTCTCGCCGGTATCCGGGGTGGTGTCGTCCGCGACAGTCTCGTCGGTCGCCATCGTGCTCTGATCGGTGCTCAAAGCCATGCTAGCGCTTTCGTCGGTGCCTAAGGTGGCGCTATCGCCCGCGGCTGTATCGCCGGTCACATCTGCGCTCTCGTCGGTGTCCAGGATAGCGCTGTCGCCTACACCGATCTCACCAACTTCGACACTATCTTCGGATGGGGCTTCTATGCTCTCCGACTCGGCCTCGCCCGTAATGTCAGGCTCGCCTTCGGCCTGGCTCGTTTCGCTGGCTTGCGCGACCTGGGGGGCTGCCTCGTCTTCGGTGGGCATCTCGACCTCGCCGGGCATCTGCGCATCCTGTTCGTCACGCGCTTCGCCCGCGATGATCATGGCTGGGGATTCTTCGGCTTCGGCGTCGCCTGTCGAGCCTGTCACGCCAGTATCGCCCTCATCTAGAGTCGCGCCCGAGTCTTCCGTGACATCAGCATCGCTCGCAGCATCGCTATCGCTCGAATCGTCAACATCACTCACAGCATCGCTATCGCTTGTAGCGTCTGTAGCGTCGGCTTCGCTCGTAGTATCCGCGCCGGTCATGTCATCGGCACCGCTCATTGCGTCCGTCTCGCTTGTAGCGTCTGTGACAGCTTCGCCCTCGTCGCCTGCACTGCCCCTGATCTCACCCGCGGCTTCGGCGGTTTCGCCTGAGTCGCCGTTCATAGCCTGGCCGTCACCGGCCACCATGCTGCCGGCATCAGGGATCGTCTGGCTCGCGGTCTCGTCACCGGCCTCGTGCCCATTCGTACCTGCCATGTTGTCGCTCGCAGCGTTCTCGTTCTCCTCGACCTGCGATGCCCGTGGCTGCATGTCCTGCTCGTCGTTGTTCATCCGCACCATCCTTAGGGTTGATAAAGTGGAGCTATCGAGTTTGTTGGAGTCGCAGTGTCCCGCCATGAATTACCAGGGGAAACACCACATGGGCGATTGGACCGCAACCGCCTTCTGACGATTATTAATATGTGGTATTCTGAGACTTCTGCACAAAACTCAATATAGCGATCCGGATTGTATTATACGTAAAGCGCATTGCAATTGCAAGCGATTCAGCGGCTATATTATACTCAAGGCTATGCTTCCACTGGACACCATACTTCAGGGCGATAACCTGGCGCTCCTGGCCTCGCTTCCCGAACGGTGCGCGGACCTCATTTTTGCCGACCCTCCGTATAACTTACAGCTACAGAACGCCCTCCGCCGCCCGAACAACACCCTGGTTGATGCCGTAGATGATGAATGGGACCAGTTCGCCAGCTTCGAGGAGTACGACCGCTACAGTGAGGCATGGCTGCGGGAATGCCGCCGCGTCCTGAAGGATACGGGCACGATCTGGGTGATCGGCTCCTACCACAACATCTTCCGCGTCGGCAAGAGCATGATGGATATGGGTTACTGGATGTTGAATTCGGTGCAGTGGATCAAAGCGAATCCTACACCTCAGTTCCGGGGTGTGCGCTTCACCAACTCGCACGAAACGCTCATCTGGGCCAAGAAATCGCGGGAGCAGAAGCGATACACCTTCAACTACGCGGCGATGCGCAACCTCAACGACGAAAAGCAGATGCGCTCAGACTGGGAATTGCCTCTCTGCACCGGCTCTGAGCGCATCAAAGTTAATGGGGAAAAAGCCCATACTACTCAGAAACCCGAAGCTCTCCTATACCGGGTGATCCTTGCCTCCTCCAACCCCGGCGACGTAATACTCGACCCGTTTTTTGGCACGGGCACCACGGGCGCTGTTGCCAAGAAGCTGCATCGCCACTGGATCGGCATCGAGCGCGACCCCGATTATGTGGAAGTGGCCCAGGAGCGTATTGACGCTCTCACCCCACCTACTTACGATGAAGTCCTCTACGTAACCCCCAGCAAACGCTCGGCGGCACGCATCCCGTTCGGCAGGATCTTGGAAGCCGGCCTCCTCAATCCGGGCGATATACTCTATCTCAAGAAATCGCCTATGACCGCCCAGGTTACAGCCGACGGTATGCTCCGTTCGGGTGAGCTTACCGGTTCTATACACTCTCTGGGGGCGCGTATGCTCTCCGCGCCTTCTCTCAACGGCTGGGAGCACTGGTACTACCGCGACCTCGGTACGGGCGACTTGCTGCCTATAGACACCCTGCGCGCCAGGCTCAGGCAGCCTTAGGTCGGGAGAAAGAGCGGCTTTAACGCTGGCTGAAGCTACTTCCTGGCCGCGATCAGCGCCCGGTTCCCATGCAAGTGCAGACACGCCACTTCCGCGAAGCCTGCCTCTCGCAGCCACGCCAGGTGCTCTTCCAGGGTAGCGGGTCGGTCCCCACGCGTGCTGACCGACCGCTCGTGCTCCTCGAAGGTGTTGCCTTCGCGGTGCCGCGCCCCGGACATGCGGTCCAGCCTGTCCCAGACGCTGCCGTAGGCGTTGAACAGCCCTGGGGTGCCGACCCTGATCCGGTCGAGCAGGAGAAAGAGGCCCCCAGGCATCAGCGCATGATGTATAAAAGCGAAAGCTTCCCTCTTATGTGGGTGCGCGACGTTGTGTATAACCTGCACGCTGAACACCACCGAGTATTTGTATGCGGGTAGCTGCGCTTCCCAGGCGTTGGTCAGGTCCTGCCGCACGATTTCATAGCTGTCAGCATAGGGGGAGAGGCGGGCGCGTGCAATATCCAGCATAGGCTCCGAGAAGTCGGTCCCTACCACGAACGCCCCAGGTATGCGCTCGAACAACATCTCTTCTACGTGCCCGGCACCCATCCCGATGTCTAGTATAGCGGTGCCAGGCGTGTATTCGTCTGCCAGCACGCTCAGAAGGATGTCTAATTGCTCAAGTCGCGTAGGGTTGTGGCTTGTATTGTCCGCGTTCCACTTCTTTGCAAGCTTGGGGTCCGACCAATCTTCCATAATTGGCTCCTTAGGGTTGGGGGCGGTGGACGGTGGACGGTGGACGGTAGTCGGTAGTCGGTAGTCGGTAGTCGGTAGTCGGTAGTCGGTAGTCGGTAGTCGGAGGGAGTGTAATAGGAATCTGGCCTGACGATGGAACTGTCTTAAACGGTAATTGCTAGTTAGGAGAAGGTTGAAGGATAGGAGAAACTAAGAAAGATAGGTTGTAAGCCAAGAGCCTGGTGGCAGTGCGCGTCACTAACCCAGACAAGGAGCGTGAGCCTGGCCT
>JBAURA010000193.1:0-2474 GCA_049580985.1 Chloroflexia bacterium | reverse complement strand
GGGGTGGGTATAGCTCGGCGACGAGGTCGCGTTTGGCTATGCGCTTGTAGGCTTCCAGGTATTTGTCGGAGGTCTTCTGGATTACGTCGTTGGGCATGGAGGGGGCGGGCGGCTCGCGGTTCCAACGGACGGCGGTGAGCCAGTCGCGGACGTATTGTTTGTCGAGAGATAGCTGGGGGCCTTCGAGGCGGTACTTGGCGACTTCCCAGAAGCGAGAGGAGTCGGGGGTGCCTAGCTCGTCGATGAGGATGAGCTGGTTGTCGAGGAGGCCGAATTCGAGCTTGGTATCGGCCATGATGATGCCTTGCTGGCGGGCGTACTCGGACATGAAGGCGTAGACTTTCATGGTGGCGTCGCGCATCTTGTCGGCAAGCTCGCGCCCGATGCGGCCAGCCATCTCATCGAAGGTGATGTTCTGGTCGTGGCCGGTGGCGGCTTTGATGGCGGGGGTGAAGATCGGCTCGACCAACTGCTGGCTTTGGTGCAGGTAGTTGGGGAGGTGTACGCCGGCGACGATGTTGCCTGCTTCATATTCTTTCCAGGCAGAGCCTGCAAGGTAGCCGCGCGCCACGCACTCTATGTCGATGCGGCGGACCTTGCGGACGAGCATGGTGCGGCCCCAGGTCTGGTCGCGCTGGACCTTGGTCCAGGCGCGCCAATCGAAGGGGAATTGGATGGGGCGGGCGGTGATGAGGTGGTTGGGGATGATGGACTGGGTGCGCTCGAACCAGAAGGTGGAGAAGGCGGTGAGGACCTGGCCTTTGTAGGGGATGGAGTTGGGCAGGACGACGTCGTAAGCGGAGATACGGTCGGTGGCGACCATCAGGAGCTTATCGCCGAGGTCGTAGGTATCGCGGACCTTGCCCTTGTGGAAAAGTGGCAGGGGCAGGTCGGTCTGTTGAATTGATCTGCCGATCATGGGGTGATTATAGCACATCCTTGACGGTGGACGGTGGACGGTGGATGGTGGAAACTATTACTGCATAGTGCATACTACATGCTGCATATTTCTGCGGCCGTCCACCGTCCACCGTCCACCGTCTGATCAATGTTTGAACCAGGCGATGAGGTCTGCACCTATGCGCTGCTTGAATTCGGCTAGCTGGTCCAGGGTTTCGAGGGCGCGGGCGTAGGGTTTTTCGGCTACGCCCTGGAGGTTGGCGTCGAAGAAGGCTACGATGTCGCCGCGCAGGTTGGAGGGGAGGCGGCCCGTTAGCTCGACCAGGAAGCCGGTCCACATATCGCCCAGGTTGCGGATGGTGGGCCAGTTGGCTTTAATGTAATGCCAGGCGGCGACTTTTGCGTGGGCAAGGCCGAACTGCTGGCGCAGGACGCGGCCCACGGCTTCCTGGGGGATCACGCCGTCGGCCATGAGGGCATAGATGGCGTCTATAGTCTCCGGCTGGCGGAACTGGGCGAGGCTGTAGAGGTAGCGGTTGGTCTCCTGTGGGGATGAGCCGGACTCTTTGCGCGCCTTGTAGATATCGACGTAGCGGTCGAAGCGGGCGCGGTCGCCGGTGCGGGCGGCGGACAGTACGTAGAGGCCGGCGAGGTTGGGGTCGACAGAGGCGGGGTCTTCTGCTTCGCGGCTTGCGTAGTGGGTGGCCTGGCGGACGGCTTCTTCGTCTTCCGCGATAGTGGACATGGCATCCACCAGGGCCACGCGACGCTGGGTGTCGTTCTGGTCATCGGCATGGCGTGGTTCGTAGCCGACTTCTTCCATCTGAGCGCGGAAGCGGTCGCCTACCCAGGCGCGGAATTTGCGGAGGGCCGCTGTGTCATCGAGGTCTTCCAGCAGGTCTTCGATGGCGTGGAGGCGGCCCACTACGGCTTCGAGCACATTGTAATGAGTGGTGGATGTGAGGGCCGAGAGGACCTCGAGGAACCCGGAGATACCCTGCGTGCCGTTGCGGGTGAGCGCCCACTGGTCGCTGACGAGGCCGGTCTGTTCGAGGGGCGAGAGCTTGTCGAGGTTGGCGAGGAGGCCTGGCATGACGGTGGAGTCGAGGTGCTGGCGGTAGAAGCCGATCTCCTCGGCGTTGGCATAAAGCCACTTCAGATCGCCCTCTATGTCGAGCGGCACGGCCATTTCGAGGCTGTCGAGGAGGACGCGGCGCTGGCGGATGCCCGCTGCGTCTTCGTAGCGGAGGACGATGGGTACGTGCCACATCTGGCCGTGGCCGCGGGCGTCGGGGCTGGAGAAGAAGCGCTTCTGCGAGAGCTTGAGGGTGTTGCTTTCGAGGGAGACGCGGATGACGGGATAGCCGCCCTGGTTGATCCAGCTAGCCATGACGTCTTCGACAGGCTCGCCGGAAGCCTGGGAGAGGTGCCGCCAGAGGTCTTCCTTGGTGGCGTTGGCCTCGGCAAACTCCTGCATGTAGGCGCGCAAGCCGGTGCGGAAAGCGTCTTCGCCGATGAAGTTTTCGAGCATGCGTAGGACGGCGCAACCTTTCTGGTAGGAGATGTTGTCGAAA
>JBAURA010000192.1:0-9867 GCA_049580985.1 Chloroflexia bacterium | reverse complement strand
GATGGCACGTTCTTCGAGGCGACAGGGCACAACCTCGCCGGCAAGTTCTTGCAGCACTGGCAGGCGACGGGGGGGCTAGCGATCTACGGTTATCCCGTGTCGGAAGTCTTCATGGAGAAGAGCAAGTCGGATGGCAAGAATTACCTGGTGCAGTATTTCGAGCGCAACCGCTTCGAGCATCACCCAGAGGCTGCCGGTACCAGGTGGGAAGTACAGCTGGGGCTGCTCGGCTCTGAGATGCTCGATGCGCAGGGCGGGCCGCGGGCCATCGCCAGGTTAGGCGCGGGTAAGTACTACCCTCGCCCAGCGGGTGGCATCAACGTACCTCCCGGCGATATAGTCGATTCACCGAATGCGGGCACGCCGGAGCCGGTAGACGATAGCATCCCGCCTGCCCCGGCCCTGCCGGCGAGCAGCCGGACCGTGCTCTTCAGCACAGATTTTTCGTCGCCCGACCTGGGGGCGTGGCAGCCCGGCAACGCCTACAGCCCGCCCTATGCCTCGCCCGCCTCGTGGAGCGTCAAGAACGGTGTGCTCCACCAGAGCGGGGTGGCGGGAGAGGAAGGCGCTTCCATAGACGCCTTGCTATTGACGAAGAACAACGTGGCAGCCGACGTGACGCTGGAGGCCCAGTTGTTGCCGGGGGGTGGCGAGCCGCTGGGGCTGGTTGTGCGCTGGACAAACGACGGCTACTACGCCGTGAAGCTGTATGCCAGGTCCGACAACACCGAGCCGAAAGCGCACGTCGTAAAGGTCACGCCGAATGGGGAGTATTTACTCGCCCGGTCGCAGACATGGCCCGGTTACACCGCCCGGCAGTGGCACGCCGTGAGCTTCACTGCTAAAGGCAGTAGTCTGTGGGTGGAGGTGAACGGGCAGAAGATCGTTGAGGCGACGGATTCGCAGCTTACGGGCGGTAGGTTCGGATTGTACGCGTACGCGGATGGTCGGGCCTATTTCGACAACGTGCGGGCTACGATGCCGTAGCGGACGGTTGTCAGTTGTCGGTAGTCGGTAGTCGGTAGTCGGTAGTCGGTAGTCAGAGGGGTTGTAATAGGAATCTGGTCTGACGATGGAAATGCCCTAAGTCGTCAGACCAGATTCTGGTGCGTGTAAACATGCCTCCAATGGAACTTCTCTTAAGTTGGAGGTTAGGTTTGTGTGCATACGACAAAGCCGCATTTACGCTATTGTCCATCGTTTGCCGTCTGTCGTCTGCTTGACATGCAGGCTCCACACTTCGTATAATAGATGTGCACGTCCTATTGGATGGCGCGCCGAGGTGGCGAAACGGCAGACGCGCTAGGTTGAGGGCCTAGTCCCCGATTTAGGGGGTAGGGGTTCAAATCCCCTCCTCGGCACAAAAACAAATGAGCGGGCGATTAGCTCAGTTGGTCAGAGCGCTTCGTTTACACCGAAGAAGTCGGGGGTTCGAGCCCCTCATCGCCCACACCGCGCATCGCCACGGTTGTTCCTAGCCTGTTCGAATTACGAGCGGGCCTTTTTGTTTAAGTTGCCGCTTGCAAAATGCGTTTGCCGCGCGTAAAATAAGCTTCATAAGGCCTCGGCTTCTAGAGCGCCCCGTTGCTTCGTAAGGCTATACAATTTGACCGCCAGCGATCTCATACAATACTCTACCTGGGCCGTCTATGTGCTTATCTTCGTAAGCACGGCGGTCAAGGCTGTACGCCGTCCATTGCGCGCCAATATTGACATCGCGCTTTTCTTCCTGATCATAGCACTCATCATCCTTCAGACAGTCCTCCAGGGCCTGGGGATCGAGCCACGCATCCCTATCATCACCGCGTTCAACACCTCGCTAATCCCGCTCATGGGCTATATGCTCCTGCGGCTCGTGGACGACTTCTCGAACGTGCCAGGGTGGTTCATGCGCGTCGCCGAGGCCGCGCTGGCGCTCCTGGTCATAGGCATATTCGTCTTCCCGACCCCTTTGCCGACGTGGTTCTCGCTCGTCTTCCTGGCCTATATGATCGGCCTGATACTTTACTCGTCGGTGGCGTTTGTCCGGCAGGCCCGCATGACCAGGGGTGTGACGAGCCGCCGCATGAGCGCCGCCGCCGCAGGTTGCATCTTCTTCTGCGCCGTATTTGCGATAGCGACCGTGGGAATAGCTTTCCCGCAGTGGAGGAGCGGCATGCAGGTCTTTACGTCAGTGGCGGCGCTGGCCTCAGGCATTTGCTACTTCCTAGGTTTTGCCCCGCCCGCAGTCCTGCGCAGTGCCTGGCAGGAGCCTGAGCTGCGCGCCTTTCTGGGCAGGGCCGCCAGCCTCCCACGACTATCCACTACCGAGGCTATAGTCGCGCAGCTTGAGCGCGGCGCGGCCAGCTCGATTGGCACACCCCGGGCCAGGATTGGGCTGTGGGACGAGTCGGAGCAGGCTTTGCGGTTCGACAGCGATGAAGAGGGAGAGACTTCGCTTATTCCTGCCAACGACGATAGCATCACGGGCCGCACTTTCCTAAACCAGGAGCCGACCTTCACGGATAATCTACTGCGCGACAGCCCGCGCGCGGCCAGGCAAGGCGGCACGAACCGCACCCGCACTCTGCTGGCCGCGCCCATCACCACCGAGGGACGGCGCCTGGGCGTGCTCGTGGCCTATGCGGACCACGTGCCGATCTTTGCCGACGAAGATATGAGGCTGATCAAGCTCCTCGCCGACCAGGCCGCCGTCATCCTCGAAAGCCGCGCCCTCATAGACGAGGCTACTCGCGTCCGGGGCAGGGAAGAGGCCACGCGCCTGAAGGAAGATTTCCTCTCCGCTGCCGCCCACGACTTGAAGACGCCCCTCACCACGCTGGTGGCCCAGGCCCAGCTCCTGGAGCGGCGGGCCGAGCGCAAGCCCGACATGCCCGTGGACCGCGAGGCCATCCGCACCATCGCGCGGGAGGCTACCCGCCTCAAGAACCTCGTGCTTGAACTGCTCGACGCCGCCCGCGCGGAAGAGGGGAAGCTGCTTGGCGAGATGGAGGAGTTCGATCTGGTGGCGGTGGCGCAGGAGGTATGTGCCAGGCACAATTCGGAGCGGCATGCCTGTAGCGTGCGGGCGACTGGGCCGGTAGAGGGCACCTATGACCTCAACCGCATCCGCCAGCTATTGGAGAACCTGGTGGAGAACGCGGTCAAATACAGCCCGGAGGGGGGCGAGGTGCTGGTCAAATTGTGGGCCGAGGGCACGAGGGCGTTCATCTCCGTGCGCGACCAGGGCATCGGCATACCGCAGGCAGACCTGCCGCACGTATTCGAGCGCTTCCACCGGGGCGCTAACGTAGATGACCGCCGCTTCGCGGGCATGGGCCTCGGCCTCTATATCTGCCGCGAGATCGTCGAGCAACATGGAGGCAAGATGAAGGTGGCGAGCCGCCGGAGCGAAGGCACTACCTTTACGGTTGAATTGCCGTTGCGACGCGAGGAAGCGCCCCAGGAGGCGGCACAGGCGGATGCGCGTATTGGCGTGACGCCCGGCCCCGGGCAAACAGACCAGGTCGAGGCTGCCGGCGAAGCCTCATTGCCAAATCTACTGGCGGGACAGATGCCTTTCGGCATGCCTGAAAAGGGACAGTCCACATAGCGATGAGCGATCCTCCCAGGCCCATACTCGTGGTGGAAGATGACCCCGAGATCCTGAACACCGTGGCTACCATCCTGGAGCTTGAGGGGTACACGGTGGAGCGGGCCTGCAACGGCGAGGAAGGGTTGCGCATGGTAGAGCGCACGCGGCCGGGGCTCGTTCTGCTCGATATGCGCATGCCCGTGCTCGACGGATGGGGCTTCGTGAGAGCTCTGAAGCAGCGTGGGATCCGGCTGCCCATCCTGGTGATGACAGCCGCCCACGATGCCCGTCGATGGGCCAGCGAGATCGACGCCGAGGGTTACCTTGCCAAGCCCTTCGAGTTGATCGATCTGCTCAACGCCGTCGAAAACCTCCAGGCATCGGCCTGACGCACATCGCCTTCCACTACTAACGGAAATGTAGCAGGAAAGCCGAGCCTGTATCCTTTGTCATTCTGAGCGAAGCGAAGAATCCGGTGGGGAAAGATCTTGTCTAAGACAACCTTGATCTTGAACCTCACACATATTCACTGCCCACCGGATTCTTCGCTTCGCTCAGAATGACAAAGCGTAGTAGCTCGGCTTCGCTGCCGCATTTTCGTTAGTGAAGTACTCAGAACGACAAAGGATAGTGCCTCGGCCTCCTTCTCACCTTCCGGTTATCGAATTACCAAATATGCTCAAAGCCCTTGATATATGCATTGAGGATCTGTACCACAGCCTGCTGGTGCGCTTCTTGCATGTTGGAGGACACGCCTGCTGTATCCAGGTCCGCAATACTTTTGTAAGGATCTTCACATAGTCGTAATAGGCTCATAATAGTCTCGGGATACAATAGACTGTGGACAGGTGGATTTTGTTTCGTAATCCATCGCGGTTCCTTGCGGGATACTACTCATGCGTCGCACAACGAGGAGGAGCCAGGAATGTTGAAGGTACGTCGATATATCAGAGGGTACAGTGTGGTGGCGCTCTTGCTGGCGCTTGCTAGTATCTTCATCGCGGTCGCGGGGAGTGGTGGGCCGGCCTCGGCCTCGCCCCTCCTTCCCCAGAATTCGATCACCCCGCGCCCCTCGGACACTCCTGGGTCGCCCACGAACACGCGCACTCCCACGAACACCCGCACTGCGACGCGGACGCGCACACCTCTCCCGACTCCTTTCCCCTGCGGCGATTGGAGACACGTCCCCAGCCCTAACGTAAGCAACTACAACAATATGCTCAGGGGAGTGGCTGTGGTGTCTCAGAACGATGTTTGGGCCGTAGGCGAGCACTCGTATCCCTCGGACACGGTAATGTTGGAGCACTGGGATGGGGCGGCGTGGACGGTCATATCGAGCACCGTGAGGGGAACCCTGCAAGCGGTGACGGCGATAGCGTCCGATGATGTGTGGGCAGTGGGGTATGTCCCCGGCTCGCCCGCGCTGTCGCTGACGATGCACTGGGACGGGGTGGAGTGGAGCGTCGTGCCGAGTCCCAACGTGGGCACGAGCAGCAACTACCTGCGTGCGGTGGCTGCCGCCGGCCCCAACGACGTGTGGGCGGTCGGCCAGGACCCCTCCAATCCCCTCATCTTGCATTGGAATGGTGCCGCGTGGAGCCTCGTGCCCGCGCCCGTGCTGCAAGGTACAGGCCAGCTACACGGGGTGACGGTGGTCGGCCCGAACGACGTGTGGGCCGTGGGGCGCGAAGGCACTTACCTCCCTTACACTTCGCTCACGTTGCACTGGAACGGTGTTGTATGGACGAAGGTGCCCAGCCCCAGTCCCGGCACGCAGCGTAACGAGTTGTCGGGGGTGACGGCTGTGGCATCGGACGACGTGTGGGCCGTGGGTTGGAAAGCCGATGCTGCCATCGGGTACGAAGCACTGATCATGCACTGGGACGGCACAACCTGGGAGTTGGCGTCGGGGCTTGACCAGCAGGATAGCCCGGATACGTACGGCATCTACCTGGAAGACGTGTCAGCGTCGTCGGCGACTGAAGTGTGGGCGGTTGGCCGCGACTACGTCTCCTCGTCTGATACGCTCACCGTGATTATGCGCTGGGACGGGAGCAGTTGGACGCAGATCGCCAGCCCCAACCCCAGCCTGACCATCAACAGGCTATGGGCCGTAGCCGCCGTGGGCGAGGGTGAAGCCTGGGCCGTGGGTACGTATTACCAGAGCGGCACCGGCTACCTGACGCTGACCGAGCGCTATGGCCCGCCGTGCGGCACGCCCACCTCTACCCCCACGCAGGGGGCTGCTACGGCGACCCCTACCGCCATCCTGAGCACGAGCACTGCTACGGTAGAAGTAACGGGGACTATCACCGTCACGATTACGATTCCGGTAGGCACGTCTACACCTACGAGTACGCCGTTGCCGCCGTCGGCCACAGCTGTCGCCAGCGCGACTGTGTGCCCCGGTGTCACTATTACGGGCGCGCTTACCCTGGACGATCTAACCCAGGCCGGACGCCTCACTACCCTGCTGGAATCCTCTAGCTGCCTGGACCCAAGAGGCTGCCCGGGCGTGCTCGACATCGTGCCGCGACACTACGATGCGTATGCGTTCGTGAACACCGGCGATACCACGGCCTGTTTCACGGTAGACGTGACCGCGGCCTGCCTGGAGAACGTGCTCATACATAGCTCGGCTTACCTGGACAGCTTCGACCCGGACAACCTTTGCGAGCACTACCTGGCCGACGTGGGGCCTGGCATCCTGACAAACAGCCAGTACTCGTTCGAGGTGCCCGCCGGTGCCCGCTTCGTGGTAGTGGTGAATGAGCTAGCGCCCAATCTGCTTTGCCCAGACTACACAGTGACCATCACCGGCCCGGCCTGCCTCGCGCCCGCGCCCACGGGCACGCCTACTGCTACCGCCACCGTCACTGTCATCCCGACGGTTGGGGCGTGCGAGCTACATTTCAGCGACGTGGAGCCAGGGAGCACCTTCTTCGACCAGATAATGTGCCTGTCGTGCATGGGCTTCACCAATGGCTACTCAGACGGTAGCTTCCGCCCCAATAACCAGATTACGCGGGGGCAGCTAGCCAAGGTGGTCTCCAATACAGCAGGCATCAGTCAACCGGAAGTGCCTACCAACCAGAGCTTCGAGGATGTGCCCGTAGGGAGTACCTTCTATATGTACATCGAGCGCATGGCTGCCAGCGGTATTATCGGAGGGTATGCATGCGGAGGGGAGGGAGAGCCGTGTGGACCTACCAACAGGCCGTACTTCAGGCCGGGGGCTAACGCCACCAGGGGGCAGATATCAAAGATAGTGAGCAACGCCGCCGGACTGAACGACACGCCCACGGAGCAGAGTTTCGAGGACGTAGCAGTAAGCCACACGTTCTACGTATGGATAGAGCGGCTGGCGATGCACGACATGATGTCCGGGTACGCATGCGGTGGGGTGGGAGAGCCGTGCGGTTCAACCCACAGGCCGTACTACCGACCTAACGCGAACGCCACGAGGGGGCAGACCTCCAAGATTGTCGCTAATGGCTTCTATCCTGATTGCGGCGCTACTGTCCGCCGGTAGATGCGTCATACGGGGGTCGTTAGACTTGAACTGGCGACCCTACGATTTTCAGTCGCATACAAGATCAACTCAAGTACCTCCAGCACGCCGCTCGCTGGGGGTATTTGCGCGTCCACTCAAGGTACCTATTGACATGCTCCTGCCAACCTAACTTCCTTTTGGGCACGACTCTTGCTGCTAACCGCAATTTACCAAGCCATGAGCGAGCCAGCACCCATTCAAATATACCTGATCGGCGTAATTCCTCAACCTCCCTAAACGCTTCCAGCAGAAAGGAAAGTAGGCATGAGTGCATCACCAGATACACGAGTCAGGCTTTGGTTCAGCTTCCTAATATGGCTGGGCCTGGTTGCTGCCCTCCTTGCAGCCATAGAGACTGCTCCCGCAGGTTCGCCCGTCCCACTAGGAACGAGCGTGAAGGTCGCGGCTGCACAACCCCCCCTACAACCCCTGCAAGCTCTACGGCTCACGCAGCCTACTCAGGACAAGGTATCCGCTGAGCTGCGGGCGCAGCTCAGGGCTAACCCCACAGAGCTGCGGGCGCAGCTCAGGGCTAACCCCACAGGTAAGGTGCGCTACGTAGTGGTGATGTCGGCGCAAGCGGACGTGTCCAACGACATAGTGGATTGGAACGCCAAAGGGCGCTACGTGCTCGACACGCTGCGAGATGTAGCCGACGCCACTCAACCGCCTGTCGCCGCGCTTCTGGCGGACCAGAAGCGGCTCGGCAATATCGAGAGCTTCAAGAGCTACTACATCATCAACGCATTTGGGGTGCGGGGCAACCTCGCTTCCGCCGAGGCGGTGGCTGCGCTGCACCAGGTGGCGCGAGTGGAAGTCTTTCCAGTCGTGACGATAGACGAGCCGCTGAGGCAGATTGACACCTCTCTTGCGCCTAACGCCATCGAGTGGAACGTGTCATTGGTGAGAGCGCCGCAGGCATGGGCAATGGGCTACAACGGCGCGGACGTGACAATCGGCAGCCTCGACACGGGAGTGCGCTTCACTCACCAGGCGCTCGTCAGGCAGTACCGAGGCAACCTGGGGGGAGGCAATTTCGACCACAACTACAATTGGTGGGACTCGATAAGGGGCATGCCTGTGCCTTACGACAACGATGGGCACGGGACCCACACCGTAGGCACGATACTGGGTGACGACGGCAGCCCAGGCCCCAACCAGATCGGCGTGGCCCCAGGCGCCAGGTGGATTGCCACCAACGGCATCGGCACGGGCACGACTGACCCCGACATCATCGAATCGGGCCAGTTCATGCTAGCTCCCTGGGACCTGAACGGCCAGAACCCCGACCCCAACAGGAGGCCGGTGGCCGTCAGCAACTCGTGGGGGTACGGCACCAACGTGATATTCCCGGCCTGCTCCACCGTGACCTTCTTCCGGGGCATAACGCAGGCGTGGGTGGCGGCGGGCATCTTTCCTTCGTTCTCGGCGGGCAACGGCACTTACGGCAACCGCCCGCCTGCTGCTTACCCTGAGACCTTCGAGACGGGCGCGATTGGCCGCCATGGGCAGAGGGCATCCTACACCGCCAGCGGCCCCTCCTGCTTCGACGCCGGGCAACATCCCCAGATAATGGCGGGTGGCGGGGACCAGAGCGTGTTTGAAGAAGACCTGGTTCGCTCCTCCTACCACACGGGCGACAATCAGTATGAGTACCTGGCCGGAACCTCGATGGCGCAACCCGCCACCGCAGGCGCGATAGCCATACTCAAGCAGGCCAACCCCAACCTGACGATAGCGCAGACCTGGTACATCCTCACCAGTACGGCCTACATGAGCCCGACGTGGGGGCTCCCCCCTAATAACCAGTACGGGTATGGACTGCTCCAGATCGACGCCGCATTGCAAGAGGCGCTGGAGCTACAGGGCACGCCTACACCAACTGTGACGGGCACACCGCCCACGAATACGCCCAGCCTCACTTCTACGGCTACCATTGTGCGTACCGCCACGCCTACCATGCTTACTGCTACCTCCACGGCGACGCCCGCCTGCATAGTCACCTACAACAGCGCAGACGTGCCCAAGCCGATCCCCGACGCTCCCGTGCCGGTCCCCATTACCTCCACCCTCACAATAGCCAATGGGCCTATCATCGCCAGTATAGAGGTGATAAACGTCAGGCTCGAACACACATGGTCAGAGGACCTCGACGTTTACCTGATCAGCCCTAGCGGCACGCGGGTAGAGCTATTCACCGATATATGCGGAGAGACCAATTTCACGCAGGAGAACACTGGCTTCACCCTGTCCGACAGAACGGGCGTCTCAATAGGCGAAGTGTGCCCTCCTCTACAGGGCACGTACAAGCCCGAAGGCGCGCTCTCCGCGTTTGTGGGGCAGCCTTCATCGGGCACCTGGATGCTAGAGCTTACGGATGATACCTTCATAGATTCCGGTATACTTCACGCCTGGGGCCTGCGCATAAGCGGCAACGACCCTTGCGGGACCGGCACGGTCGTGCCTACGAGTACCGTGGGCACGCCCTCCACCTCTACCGCAACGCGCACTGCCACGATCGCCCCGCCTACAGTCACAGGCACGCCTCCTACCTCGACCGCCACCAACACTACCAGGCCAACTCAGACGGCTAGCGCCACCGCAGGCGCTACCGGCACAACCACGCTTACCCCTGGGATGACCACTACGAGCACGGCTCTGCCCACCAGCACCGTTATACTTTCGACGGCTACGCTAACCAACGTGCCCGCTACCGGCACAGCTACTCGCACCGCCACAC
>JBAURA010000191.1:0-1988 GCA_049580985.1 Chloroflexia bacterium | reverse complement strand
GGCTTCACCGAACCCACCGGCTCACAGCAATTCGAGGACGTGCCACCGGGCCACACCTTCTACGACTTCATCTGGCGGCTAGCCGACCGCGCCATCATGTCAGGCTACCCGTGTGGCGGCCCCGGTGAGCCGTGCAACCCGCCCGGCAACCTCCCCTACTTCCGCCCGGCAGCCAACGCCACCCGTGGGCAGGCAAGCAAGATAGTAGCTAACACCTTCTACCCTGACTGCCAAACCCCCAACAAACACAACTAATGCTCGTAGGGGCGGACCCACGTGTCCGCCCTCCCTGTTCATAAGAATGTAGGGTAGAGTCATGCCTCTCCCAGCCCCGGAGGGGCGAAAGAAAGTAGCCACATGGCGCAAGCCTGTGGATGGCAACCCAGATAAGAATTACTAGCCCCGGAGGGGCGTAAGATAAAAAGATCCTCTCTTTTCTTACGCTCCTCCGGGGCTTATCCTATCCGCAAAGAAATACCCCATTATCCCACCCGTGGAATAGCGTAGTCCCCAAGTCCCGATGCCGTATAATACAGCCAGCAAAACAATGGAGTTTTCGCTATGCTAACAGACAGACAACCAACCGGCGCACACCCCTCCGAGAGTCTGCACATCTCCGGCCATATCGCACCGGCCTACGAAGAGATCCTCACCCCCGACGCCCTGGCCTTCGTCGAAACCCTCGCGCGCGAGTTTGGCCCAACCCGCGATGCCCTCCTCCAGCGCCGCGAGGAGCGCCAGGCCGGCATAGACGCCGGCCTCCTCCCCGACTTCCTCCTCCACACCTCCCACGTCCGCGAGGCCAACTGGCAAATCGCCCCCATCCCACCCGACCTCCACGATCGCCGCGTCGAGATCACCGGCCCTGCGGGCGACCGCAAAATGGTGATCAACGCCCTCAATTCGGGCGCGCGCGTCTTCATGGCCGACTTCGAGGACGCCCAATCTCCCACCCTGGACGGCGTACTGGGCGGCCAGCTAAACCTCCATGATGCCGTGCGCGGCACCATCACCTTCACAAATCCCGACGGTAAAGAGTACCGCCTGGGCGAGCACCCCGCCGTCCTCATGGTCCGTCCTCGCGGCTGGCACCTCGTTGAGAAGCACCTCCTCCTCGACGGCAGGCCCATCCCCGGCTCCATCTTCGATTTTGCCCTCTACTTCTTCCACAACGCCCGTACCCTCATCGAGCGCGGCACCGGCTCCTACTTCTATCTTCCCAAGCTAGAGAGCCACCTCGAAGCGCGCCTCTGGAACAGCATCTTCGTGCGCGCCCAGCAACTCCTCGGCCTCCCCCACGGCACCATCAAAGCCACCGTCCTCATCGAGACGATCCTCGCCGCTTTCGAGATGGATGAAATCCTCTACGAGCTGCGCGACCATTCCGCCGGCCTCAACTGCGGGCGCTGGGACTACATCTTCTCCTGCATCAAGAAGTTCCGCAACCTCCCCGCCTTCATCTACCCCGACCGCGCCCAGGTCAACATGACCACCCACTTCATGCGCTCCTACTCCCTCCTCGCCATCAAGACCTGCCACCGCCGGGGCGCTCACGCCATGGGCGGCATGTCGGCCTACATCCCCGTCAAGAGCGCCCCCGAAGAGAACGCGCGCGCCATGGCCCAGGTGCGC
This sequence comes from Chloroflexia bacterium, assembly GCA_049580985.1. Taxonomy (GTDB): domain Bacteria; phylum Chloroflexota; class Chloroflexia; order QHBQ01; family JADMIH01; genus JADMIH01. The sequence goes on along the minus strand of JBAURA010000191.1, from coordinate 356 downwards.
ACGGACAAAGAGCGCGAAGCTTCAGACGGCCACGACGGCACCTGGGTAGCCCACCCCGGCCTCGTACCTATCGCCCTCGAAGTCTTCGACCGCCACATGCCCACCCCCAACCAACTCCACCGCCTCCGCGACGACGTGCAAGTAACCCAGGCCGACCTCCTCGCCGTCCCCGAAGGTACGATCACCGAATCCGGCCTGCGCACCAACATCAGCGTAGGCATACAGTACCTGGCGGCCTGGCTCAACGGCTCCGGCGCTGTCCCCATCAACAACCTCATGGAGGACGCCGCCACCGCCGAGATCTCCCGCTCCCAGCTCTGGCAATGGATTCGCCACCCTCAGGGCATCCTCCCGGA
>JBAURA010000190.1:0-11935 GCA_049580985.1 Chloroflexia bacterium | reverse complement strand
CCCCTGGCAGTGCCCTCTCCTAACGCCGGCACCGACGCCGTGGGCCAGCGCGCACCCTACACCACGCCCACCGCAGCCCCACCGCCGCGCTGCCCGGACGAGCGCTTCACCGACGTGTGCCCCACCGACTATTTCTACGACCACGTGCTCGACCTCAACGACCTCGAAATCGTGTCGGGCTACAACACCGTGCCGCCATGTGACGGGTCGCAGCACATCCCATGCTTCAAGCCCTATAACTGGGCCACCAGGGGCCAGGTCGCCAAGATAGTTTCCAATGCCGCCGGCTTCAATGAGCCGGCAACCTCGCAAATCTTCGAGGATGTGCCGCCCGGCCACACCTTTTACGACTTTACCCAGCGCATGGCGGACCGCCTTATCATCAACGGCTACCCGTGCGGCGGAGAGGGCGAGCCATGCGCTCCCCCCGACAATCGCCCCTACTTTCGCCCCGGTAACCCCGTCACCCGGGGTCAGCTCTCCAAGATGGCCTCTCTCTCCTTCAACTTCAACGAACCGGCCACAGGGCAGACCTTTGAGGACGTGCCGCCCGGCCATACCTTCTACACCGAGATCGAGCGCCTGGCGAGCCGGGGCATCATCGAGGGCTACCCTTGTGGCGGACCGGGCGAGCCGTGCATACCTCCCGGCGACCGCCCCTACTTCCGCCCTGGAAATAACGTAACGCGCGGCCAGATCGCCAAGATCGTGAACCTCGCCCGCGTACAGGTTACCCCCACACCCACGCGCACAAGCACTCACACTCCCAGCAACACCAATACGGCCACTCCCACCCCCACCGCCACGCCCGGCGCTCCAACCGCTACCCCCACCTGTTGCACTGCTGTCACAGGCTCGATCACCGCCACGTGCCAGCCCACCCCTTACACCGTTTCCTATACAATCACGAACTCCTGCCCTATAACTCTCACAGCCAATATAGCGTCATCTTTCGAGGTGTCGCCCAACAAAAACGGCCCCTGGCAGACCCTCTACGTCGGCGATTGCTTCTCCTGCCCCGTCCCACCCGGCACCACGCAACGCACCATGGCCGTCTACTTCAGCCCGCTTCCTCCAGGCAACAACTTCTGGCGCTACCGTGTAGGGTACTTCGGGACTTCGTGCAGTTGGTCTCTCATCCTCACCACCGACCCCCAACCCGATTGCACGACCGGCACCGTCACGCCAACGCCCACTACGTTGCGCCGACTCTAATAGGGGCTTGACAAACAGCCTCTTCTCGCGTAGAATGTTGATTGACCGGTCAATCAACATTCTACGCGAGGCGTAATGCCCCCAAGAGACGAACAAGACTACGAAGCCCGCCGCCAGCAGATCATGGATGCGGCCCTGGAGGTGTTCGCGCACAAGGGTTTCGAGCGCGCCACCAATAAGGACATAGCGCGCGCCGCCCAGATCAAGTCGCCCGGCCTCATATATCACTACTTCAAGGACAAGGCCGACCTCCTCCGCAGCATCGTCCAGCAGCGCGCCCCCGCCCTCCAGCTTCTCACCCACACCGATGAGTTGATGGATAAGCCGCCCCGCGAAGTGCTCACCCTATTCGCCCACAGCTTCATGCAGGGCTTCAACGATAAAGCCACCGTAGCCGGGTTCAAGCTCCTCCTGGGCGAGTCCCTCCGCAGGCCCGTCGTCGCCGATATGTTCAACAGGCTTGGCCCCCTGCGCGCCTTTTCATTCTTCACCCGCTACCTGGAGCACCACATGGACCTCGGCGACCTCCGCAGGATGGACCCCGGCGCCGCCGCGCGCTGCTTCATCGGTCCGATGGTGATCTTTGCGCTCACCCGCGAGGTCTTCCCCCAGGCAGACGCGGACACCCTTTCTCTGCAAACCATGTGTGATACGCACGTAGAGCTCTTCCTGCGCGGCATGGCGCCCGACCCCCCACCGGAATCCACACTATAACCGGCTTTTTTTCGACGCATTTTTGATTGAACAATCAATCAATGGAGGGCTAAACAATATGGCAGCTCAAACCACCGGCCAGCCAACCACTTTAGACGGCGGCGAGTTCGTCGTGCGCGCCGACAGCCTCGGCAAGCAGTTTGGTGACGTGCGCGCCCTCGACGGCTTCTCGCTCGGCATCCGGCGCGGCGAGTCGTTCGGCCTCCTCGGCCCCAACGGCTCCGGCAAGACCACGTTCATCAGGATGATCGCCGGGCTGGTGCGCCCCACCGCGGGCTCCCTCAACGTGCTCGGCCATCCAGTCCCCGCCCAGGCATCGAGCGTCCGCCCGGCGATTGGCTACATGACCCAGCTACAGGCCCTCTACACCGACCTCTCCGTCTGGGAAAACGTGCAGTTCTTCGCCCGCATCTTCGGTATGAACGACAAAGCCGCCCGCGACCGCCGCGTGGAGGAAGTGCTCAACCTGGTCGAGCTACTCCCCCGCAAATCGTCGCCCGTCGCCGACCTGAGCGGCGGCATGAAGCAGCGCCTCTCACTGGCCTCCGCCCTCGTCCATAACCCCCGCCTCCTACTCCTCGACGAGCCGACCGTGGGCGTGGACCCCCAGCTACGCCAGAGCTTCTGGGGCTACTTCCGCACCCTCAACAGCCAGGACGTGACCATCATCGTCTCCAGCCACGTAATGGACGAAGCCGACCGCTGCGACCGCCTCGGCCTGATCCGCAATGGCAAGCTCCTCGCCGTAGGCACCCCCACCGACCTCCGCCAACAAGGCAACAGCAACAACCTGGAAGAAGCCTTCCTTACCCTCTCTGCAACAAGCGAAACGCGAAACGCGAAACGCGAAACGCAACATTCCTAACGTTTACGTTTTACACCTTACGTTTTACGCCTCCCGTTTCGCGTTTCGCGAGTCCCCAAGGAGCCTCCCATGAACCTCTCCCGCATATTCTCCATCACAGGCCGCATCATCGCCCAGTTCAGGCGCGACCACCGCACCCTCGGCCTGATCTTCGTCGCGCCTATTCTGATTATGTCGATCTTCGGCTACGTATTCCGCTCGCAAGAAGACGACACGACGACGGTAGCCCTGGTCAACGAAGACCGGCCCCCCGCCGGCCAGACTACCCTCGCCGCGCCCATCATCGATAGCCTCAAATCTAACGCCCGCCTCGCAATCACCGAGATGAGCCGCGCCGACGCCGATGCCGCCGTGCGCGACGGCAGCCGGCAGGTCGCCGTCATCTTCGGCCCCGACTTCAGCAGTCAGCTACAAGACCGGCACAACGCCACCCTGGATGTGATAGTGGAAGGCTCCAACCCCACGCGGTCGGGAAGTGCGCTTGGCGCGGTCGGCCAGGCGGTCCTGTCGAGCGCGCCCGTTGTCCTCAAATCGGTCCTCCCGCCACCCATGAACGCCCTCGCCCCCGACTCCCTCCCCATCAACCTCAACACCATCCGCCTCTACGGCAGCGAGGAGATCAAGCCCCTCGACTTCTTCGCCCCCATGTTCATCGCCTACATCGGCTTCTTCCTAGTCTTCCTCCTCACCAGCGTCTCCTTCCTGCGCGAGCGCACCCAGGGCACGATGGAGCGCCTCATGGCCTCCCCCGTCACCCGCCTGGAGCTTGTCCTCGGCTACATGCTCGGCTTCGGCTTCTTCTCCCTCCTCCAGTCCATTGTCCTCCTCCTCTTCACCATCTATGCCCTTCAGATTAAATACGAAGGCAACATCCTCTCCATCTTCGTGGTGAGCCTGGCCCTGGTGCTGGGGGCCGTCAACCTCGGCATCTTCCTCTCAGCCTTCGCCCGCAACGAGCTACAGGCCATACAATTCATCCCCCTCGTGATCCTCCCGCAGGTGCTCCTCTCCGGCCTCCTCTGGCCCGTGCAGGACATGCCCGGCTGGCTCCAGGCGGTCGCCCGCGCCATGCCCCTCACCTACGCCATCGACGCCCTCACCGACATCATGATCCGTGGCCGCACCCTGCTGGACAACTGGGTGCCACTGCTTGTGCTCCTGGCCTTCGCCACCCTCGCCGCCGTAATCGCCGCCGGAACCGTCAGGCGCGAGGTCGCCTGAATTGGAATGTGTATAGTATAGTCAGAAATACACTCGTAAGCTGCTCACAAAAGGGGGAGAAATATAAACAGTCATAGATGCTCTCCACTTTGTGTGTTCGAGCAGTGTATGATATTATTACTCTAGCAGAATAATTAGAACAACTCGAGTCAGTTTCTATTCGAGGTGTTATGTATCGCATCACTCAAGAGCAGTACGGAGAGCCTGAGAATAGCAAGAGCCTGGGATATGAATCCCTGGTAATTCATCAGCGCACAAACCCTACAAAGAATAGTAGCCTTATTGTATTTGTTCACGGTTGGGGTGGCCGTCGTTATGGTCGAAACTCTTCTTGGGGGCGATTTCCAGAATTCATTTATGAGGAGTTTCAGGATATAGATGTTGGTCTATACGCGTACCGCACCCGCTTCGGCAGGTTCAAGTTCTGGCGATCTGTCTCACTTGAAAACGAAGCAGTAATACTGGCACAGGACCTTCGCGAGTTGGTAGCATCGTTGACCTACAACAAAATCATTCTCGTAGGTCACAGTATGGGTGGGCTCTTGTGCAAGGCTGTAATCTCAAACCTTATACATAACTCAAGTCTTGAACCCTACAAAACGACTCTCTCATGCATTAGAGGTCTCTTCTTGTTTGCGGTTCCACAACTAGGTTCGTTGTTGGTTCCAACAATTCTCAGTTTACTTACTTTTGACTTCCGTGCACTACGGCGACATGGAGAGTTCGTTACCGAAATTAATACGACCTTTATAAAAGATGTACACTTTAGTGAAGTTGGTGATGCTAATGGTAAAGCACGAATCCCAATGTGGGCAGTCATTGCAGCCTCGGACTTCTTGGTTGATCCGTTGAGTGCCAATCCTCATCTACCCGAGGATCGTACTCGTAAGGTTCATGGCTTGCACGGTGAAATCGCACGACCGAAAGAGAAAACCAGTCCAGTCTACCAGTTCGTCTCTCCCAAAATTCGTATCTGTCTGGAATATCAAGACGATGACACAGCCAAACGTCTATCCCAGTTGGAGCAGTCCGTACCAAGTGCGAGAATCATCGATTTATCCAACATCAAACCTGCGTCGGCTGAGAGAATAGAGCAGTATTATGGAGGCGGCTCATCGCTGACTTGGTCTATAATTGCTGCCGACGCTGATATAAAGCACGACAAGCTTCCTGAGTTGGTAGAAATTACCGCAGGTAGGCATGGAACATCTATGCTATGCCTGAGCGGTCCCCCTGGGTCAGGAAAGACTACTCTCGCCTGGCGGTTGGCTAGCGAAGTTGCTAGGAGAGGCTCTTTCCCTCTTGTGCATCTAAGAGACAATGGGAGCGGCGAGACCTGGTTCAGGCTCGAAGATGCAGCGGACCGTTTTGGCAAACCGTTAATTGTTCTGGTGGATGACGTTTTCAGAAATGAGGGCGCGCACAGAGCACTCCTATCATGGGATAGAGAGGATCTGGATATTACTATTGTTGCCACATCGACAAGTGATGAGATAGATTTCGCTCATCGATTACTCTTCCCAGTCTATAAAGAAGAGTTGTCGGGTCCTACTCCCAATGAAAAGCAGAAGTTTCAGAAGCGGCTGGGTAAACGACTGAGCTCCGAGCAACTCAAACGCTTGAACAACGCGAATCTATGGCTGATTCTGGCAGCAGAAACAGCCACTGGTAAGGCTTGGCTTGATGCTGTAGGTGACCATGTTGATCGCCTAAAGAAAAAGGACGAAATTGCCTACCGAGCGTATGAATACCTGAGCTACACCGATCAATACGATGTACCTATCCCTAAATCGCTATTTGAGGCATTAGAACCATCAGGCAAATTTCGCCGACTCGATCAACAACCCTTAATAAGAGGATACATAGTTGCAGATGCCCGAAAGGAGGACTCTCTGCGTACGCAACATCCTTTGTGGGCCTCGGCAGCCTTCGAATATATTCATAACAAATACCATCGCGATCCTCGAGATGTCGTAGAGGAGATCACTGATGCTGTGGATCCTAACTTCCGTAGGCATCGTTCATTCTTGGGGCTGCTCCTTCTCCGAGTTGCTTTAGCCAGTGATGTTTCAACCGTCCAGAGTCTTCTAGAGCGTAGGTCGGGCAAAATTGAAACACTCTTGGAGTATTGTAAAAGCGCTGAGCTTGCGGATGCTTGGATTCCTTTGTATCGTGCTCTATCCGATGATAAGCGTGCTTCCGAACTTGAATATAGCGCTATCGAGATACCTAGTGAACTACCAGAGGATTGGCGTGTACGATTCCAGCTTGCTGAACAAAACAAAGCAGCAGATAGCATTGGAGACATAGTCGACTCCTTGGTAAAATACTTTGAGGCGAACAAAGATCAATTATCCAATGATCTCCTCTCACTTGTGCCTCTTCTAAAGCGCCATTGCCAGCCCGCACAAATATCTACCTTGATAGATATACTTGGATCTCAGGCGTTCTCCCGCTCCGGTGGCGCTCAGAAACTTATCTCATATTTGAGCTTCGTGAGGGATTTTGAGCATGGAACCGAAAAACAGCATACCCATGCCATAAACACTGCCGTCGAATGGCTCAACGACCATCCGAAAGACAACTTTGTCCGAGGTCTTTATCTCGCTTTGGTTAGGACGAAAGGTACCTACGATGAAGTTCGTACCGCTATCAAGTCCGCAGTAGGATGGCTGAACGCTCATCCGGCAGATAGTAACGTTCGTGGTGCTTACCTGGGATTGGTGCGAGATCGTGGTGAGTACGACGAGGATCGTGCTGCTATTCAAGCGACCGTGGAATGGATGAAAGCGCATCAGGATGATGAGTTGGTTCGTAGCGGATACTTGGGTTTGGTAGGAGATAAGGGAGAGAATAAGGAGGTTCGTGCAGCTATTCGCACTACACATTTATGGCTGAGGAGCCATTTGGAAGAAGCCAGCCGCATCCGGACGAAGTACCTGAGTATGGTGGGGACAAAGGGAAAGCGTACTGGGGCAATTGATGAAGTCCGCGCCGCTATTCAGGCTACCGTCAAGTGGCTTTGCGCTCACAGTACCCACCCGGAAAATCACTACATCTTGGCGGCCTACATACGACTTGTCAAGGCTAGAGGCGACGATGATGAAGTTCGCTATGCTATCCAGACCTTCGTGGAATGGCTCAGTAAGAATGAGGAACATGCTCACGCCCGCTATATTCGCGCAGCATATATGAGCTTGGTAAGAGCGAAGGGAACAGAACAAGAGGCGTATGCTGCTGGACTTAAGCCCTATTGGATGGACGACAGGTCCAGGGGACAAAATGCCATCGGGCATGACGCACGTGTTTTGTTTAAGTCTGCAATGACTCATAAGAACAACGGACAATATCAGACGGCAAGAGATCTCCTCATTAGAGCAGTAGAGATGGATCCGTCATTTGGAAGAGCATGGCGAGAGCAAGCAGTCATCGCTAAAGAGCTTGGTGACCACGACGGTGCTCGTACCATATTCGCTCGTGCTGACGCACTTCTTTCCCCTAATGAGTACGGTCTTTGGCAGTGGGCAAATATGGAACGGGAATTAGGCAATTACCCAGAAGCTGATGCTCTATTCGACAAAGCTTCCAAGACTGATGAGTATAATCCAGCTCTGTGGCAACTATGGGCGATGTCGAAGCTTGAGCAAAATGATCGAGCAAGTGCTTTAGCATTTGCAGAACGCGCTGTGGAGCTTAACCCTGATGATTACTTCGCACTTATTGCCCGTGGTCGAGCAAGGAGCGCAATGCAAGATCTCTCAAAAGCAAGGGATGATTTCTTAGATGCACATCAGATAATCAAAGCGGAGTTAAGTACGAAGCCAGAAGATACCCGCCTACTCAATATGCAAGCACGAGTCTGCATTCTGTTGGGTTTCTTCAGTCAAGCCAAAGCAATCATTCTTAATGGACTCAAGTATTGCACGAACGAGCAAAAGCATTATTTCTATAATACACTAGGCGAACTCCATGAAGCGCAAGGACAATTGAGTGAAGCGCGTCAGGCATGGAACACAGCACTGACTGACTCGCCTTTTTATCTGCCAGCTCTAATGAATTTGCGCCGCGCAGGCTATCATGAGGAAAGCGAATCCTAACTATTCTCCCATAGAGGTATCTGTTTATTGGAAGGTATGATCTGTCAATCGGGCGGTTCTACTTCCAACCTCTCTCCTGTCACCCGCTCCCTAATCACGGACACAAGCCGATCGCGCTTATTGGCGGCACAACGACGGCGCTCAAGCCCTCCTCCTTCAAGATTTCAACCTCCTACTTACAAGCTAAAAGCCCTGTGGATTATATCTTACCCTCACCCAAACCTCCGCGTCCTCCGCGTCCTCTGCGGTAATACATTCACCATCCCTGGCCCCATTCTTGCTTCCCGAATCAACCCGTCTGGTATAATCAATGCTGAATGTATACATGGCACAATTCCTGCCATCGTACTTAAACCATCAGGAGGCAATAACATGAGCAACAAACGCACGATCAAGGCGCTCGAGGAGTTGGTCAAGACCGAGTACATGGCCGTCGCCGCCCTCGATAGCGCCCTCGAAGAGGCCGAAGACAGCCGACTTCGCAAGAACTACAAGAAGTGGCGCGACTCCCACATGAAGCAGGCCGAAGCCCTCAACAAGCGCGTCGAAGAGCTAGGCGGCGACCCCATCGAATACACCGAGGCCGGCAGCGGCAAAGGCCAGGGCGGACTCTGGGGCCGCATCACCGGCATGCGCGACGACGGCAGCGTAGCGGGCATGCGCGTGGGAGCCGAGCGCGGCATCAAGCGCTACATCGATAACCTCGACGACATAGAGGACGCCAAGGCCCTCAACATCATCCGCAAGAACCTGGAAGCCAAGCAGGACGAGATCAACTGGTACGACGAGCAGATAGGCAAGGAGCGCACCGGGCAGGTCGAAACCAGGCTGGAAGCCTCCGAGCTGAAGGCCGAAGAAGTCGTCTCCACCAACGGCCACAAAAAGGGCGGCCTCCCCTTCCCGCTCCTGGTAGCCGCCGGCGCCCTGGGCGCCGTAGCCTACTTCCTCCTCCGCCGTGGCGACGACGACGAATACGACGAATATGGCGAGGATGCCTTCCGCTACGAGACCGAGGACACCACCTACTCCACCGAAGGCACCACCACGAGCGGCACAGGCGTCTAATCGCCTACCCTTAGCTTCCCCAGGCTAATTCATGAGATGGACCGCGATGCGGTCCATCTCCTTTATTTTCGAGGAAACCCCCGCTTGCCTCTGTCTGTTATACTGGGGCATTCCTTGACTATGGAAAGCAGCACGCTGCCGACAAGGAGGCAAGTATGCCAATCCCAACGTTGCCGTTCGGAAGGCTGCGCCACATGAGCGCCCGCACGATCTTTGGTGCAGCCGCGCTTGGCCCCGTCACTCAAGAAGATGCCGACCGTACCCTGGATGTGTTGCTGCGCTACGGCGTCAATCACATCGACGTGGCCGCGAGCTACGGCGAGGCCGAATTGCGGATCGCGCCCTGGCTCAAGCGCTACCCCAACCATTTCTTCGTCGCCACCAAGACCGGTAAGCGCAAGGCCGCGGAGGCACGAGAGGAACTGCACCGCTCCCTCGACCGCCTGAGCATAGACCATGTTGACCTGTGGCAGTTCCACAACCTGGCCGACCCGATTGAATGGGACATTGCCCTCAGCCCAGGCGGCGCAATCGAAGCCGCCATTGAAGCCAGGCAGCAAGGGCTTATCAAGGGCATCGGCGTCACCGGCCACGGCACGCGGATCGCCGCCACCCACCGCCGCAGCCTGGAGCGCTTCGACTTCGACTCGGTGCTCCTCCCCTACAACTTTGTCACCATGCGGAACGCCTACTACGCCGAGAACTTCAACGCCCTCCACGCGACGTGCCAGGAGCGGAACGTAGCGGTGCAGACTATCAAATCAATCGCCTACAAGCCCTGGATGGAGCAAGCACATACACGCAATACCTGGTACAAACCGCTGGAGAGCCAGGGCGACATTGACGCTGCCGTGTGGTGGGCCCTCGCCAGACCGGGCATCTTCCTCGATACCGTCGGCGACATCGACCTCCTTCCAAAGGTGCTCGATGCCGCCGATCGCTTCGACATCAGCATTACACAATCTAGCCTGGAAGAGCACCTTTCAAGTTTGAACACTGTGCCTCTGTTCGTCTAGACCCCTGACGGCACAGCCCCAACTACTTGCAGTACACATGCAGGTAGACTACAGCTACCTGCTTCTTTGCGCCTTCGGATACTCACGGCACGATTTTTGCTCAATTGTGCACCATTCGCTCAGCGCACATGTATCATGTATATGGAAGCAGCGAACACCACCGATCGCCACGCGCCTTATTGGCAGCCTTACTCAACATAAAGTAGGGAGGCAAAAACACAGGAGAGTCTTATGGCTGGAACGGCACAGAAAGCAAATCGCGCAGCACATCGCAACCAGCCCGATCCACCCGGCGGCGCGATGATAATAGAAGGCCTCAACCAGGCCGAAACAGGTTACCAGCAGCTACTCAACGCCTGGCAAGAGCAAAGCCGCCGCCTGGAACGCGCCAGGGAAGAGAAGGAGCGCCTCAGCAAAGAGTTTGAAGCGCTCAAGCACGACCACACCGAGGTCTGCGAGCGGCTTGAGCGCTTGCGCGACCGCTCGGCCAGGTACGCGACCGGCGTCCGCGACATCTACCGTTCGCTCTTTACCGGCAACATCTACGACCTCATACTGCGCGCCTGCTGCAATGTCACCGGCGGCACGCGCGGCCTCTACGTTACCGCCCGCGGCCCCGAAGACCTTCTCAGGGTGCGATCTGCCATAGATGTGGATGGCTATCCCCAGGCCCCACCCTCCCCCTTCATCGAGGCCCTCTGTCGTAAGGTCCTCGCCGACCGGCAGACTTTCATCTGCAATAGCGGCGACGATAATGGCCTGCCGGCACCCACCAACCCCGGCGAGCAGTTCCATAGCTGCATCGTCGCGCCCGTGATGCTTCTCAAGAACTTCGACGGAATCCTTATCGTCGCCGACAAAGCCGTGGGAGAGTTCAGCGAGGAGGACGTGCAAATCGTGCTGAGCGTGGGTGATCAGGCCGGTGTGGTGGTAGAGAACAAGCGCCTCCACCGCGAATTGCAGCACGCCTATGTGGCGACCGTCACCCTCCTGGCCGACGCCGTTGAAGCCAAAGACCCCTACACCCACGGCCACTGCGACATGGTCTCCCACTATGCCCGCAGGACCGCCGCAGCTCTAAACCTGAACGACATGGAAAGCAGTATTGTCTGCTACGCCGCCCTGCTGCACGACGTGGGCAAGATAGGCGTCAGCGACGGCATCCTCAACAAACCAGGTCCCCTCATCCCCGAAGAACTCGACCTTATGCGCGCCCACGTGCGCATAGGCCACGACCTCCTTGCCCATGTGCCCGCCCTCAAAGCGGTCGCCGACGTGGTCCTCCACCATCACGAATGGTACGACGGCAACGGCTACCCCGACGGCCTCAAAGGCGACAAGATCCCTATTGCCGCCCGCATCGTCAGCGTGGTCGATGCATACGGCGCGATGATCACCAAGCGCAGCTACAAAGATGCCTACAGCGACGAATACGCGCGCGCCGAGTTGGTCCGGTGCTCCGGCACTCAATTCGACCCCGACGTAGTGCAAGCCTTCCTCGCCGTGCTCGACTCCTACGTACAGCCTGAATGGGACGACGAAGAAGGCGACGAATGCGGCCTCCTCCCCACCTTCATCAACCTGCCCGACTTCAGGTATCTATCGCAATAAAAGCCTCGACTCCACAAATCACCCTTCTGGACTCCCGATGTATCCGCCTATGATAAAACCCGTAGGGGCACATGAGTGGGTGCCCTGTTGGCATGCCTGATCTCTCCACAATAGGGCACCCACTCATGTGC
>JBAURA010000189.1:0-10265 GCA_049580985.1 Chloroflexia bacterium | reverse complement strand
GCCGAGTACCCATGTGAGATCGCGGAGTTCGTGCTGAGAGCTGAGAAGCGGTTTGAGGATGTCGAAGCCCTCTTCAAGGAGGCGCTCGACAAGGATGGCATCTTTGAAACTATATGCGACGTCTTTGGCGAAGCTGGCCGTGAGTTGACTTACGATCAGATCTTCCACGCGGTACTGGCCGTTCGCAAAGTGGCAAAGGCTTCCATTGATTTTCAACTCTACCAGCGGCCTTGCTTCGTGCAAATGCATGGCAGCACATGGAGGTTTGAGCCCGCTCGCGGCTACGATCCCTACCAGCCTGCTCTACAGGCACCCCCGACTAGTTATGCGCGGGCCGACAACAGCGGTACGCCTAAGCGTACCGATCTAGTTGGAAAGGTGCCCACTGATGATGTGGCTGGCCACGTACCAGCCACTACAACGCCTGAGAACAATGCAGGAAACAAGAACCGGGGCGACGAGACGCCAGGTCACCGAAGTGAGCGCGTACACGACGAGGGTGGGGCCGATCATGATCCCTACAAAGCAGTCTTTGATCAAATGCTGAGTGATTGGCGGCAGATAGAGAAGTTGATGGCACTCAACGGGAGTAGCCCTCGCGAACGGCTCTTGCAGGTGGCTTCGCAACTTGAGAGGCTTGCACGGCAGATAAACGTGAGTATCGCTGCAGCTTTGGCCCCGGAACGCGCCACTGACCGCTCACTGCTGCTGCTGTGGCAGCAGCTAGGTGCCCATCCTCAGGATGAAAAGGCCAGGAAAGCTCTCGTCACCTACGTGGCATCTGTAGAATCAAGCGAATCGCAGAAAATGCTACTGACAAACCTCCTCGGATTATTGTTGCAAACCGAGGCTACACAGCGCGAGTACATCTACTGGCCGATCCTGAGTAATTGTGCGGAACGTGCCCGGGATGCTGGTATGACTGCGTGGGCGAAGGAGCTATATGCTCTGCTCATAGACCAGGGTGCAGGTGATTTCAGCCAGCAAGTGAATCTGCTCGGAGAGTTGAGTAAGGTCGATGAATACCTGGTGGTCATCCACCAGGCGGAAAACTCGGATGAGCGATGGTCCTGGATCTCGGAAGCGTGGAATGAGTGCCCTTCAGCTCCCCAACTCCGTGCAATCATTCAGGATACTCTGAACAGCAGCATACTGCAAGCATCTGCCCAAGTGGAACAGCTTATCCAAGATGGCAAACTCATGGAAGCTCTTGATGCATATAATCGGTTCTCGATACCCTTGCTCAAGGTCAGTGATGCTTGGAGTACCTCTCCACATGCCTTCCGGGTCTGGACACTAGCCGGGAGACTTGTTGACGCTCTGACGAAGCAGGTAAAAATAAGCACTGCTGGGACACGAGAGTTCTTACGTTCTGCACTGGTACTGGCGGCTCAACTGCCTCAGGAGGCGCACAAATTCCTACCAATGGATGGGTACCTGAGAGCCGCCATCGAGGTATCCAGACAGCTTGAGGGCCAACGGAACTTGGTTGCTGCTGCTCTCTTACTGGAGTATGCGTTACAGATCTTTGGGAAAGCAGCGCAGGATATTCCGGCTGAGCTGCCAAAGGCCCATGAGTGTGCTAGCCAGCTGTATAAGCAACTGGAAGCATACGACAGAGCGTACTCCCATTTGTCCACAGCTCACTCTCTTGAAGTGAGCCGAAAGATGCCATACGAGGATACCAGGAAGCTAGGCTGGCGCTGCAATGCCCTGCGAACTGAGCGGGACAAGAGAGACTTATCGGCTGAGCAGCAAAGCTGGTTGGGCTGGGCAGCCGCGTTAGCGGAGACAGGTGCCTTCACTGAGTTGGTTAATGTTCGGGTCTTTGCTCAGTTGATGCAGACCTCAGCATTCAGCTGATTGACTATCACTACCACCTGTGCGCACACAGGGGAAGCGTGAGATCGCAAGGATAAACAAGGAGAAGTAGGAGAAGCAACATGAGGAAAGAACTCGTGCGGGACCGCATACCCTTGCTCGCTACGCTGGCCAGCCATGTCGCTTCACGTCCCATGACGGGTAGAAGCGGCGAGGAAGACCGACAAGGCGCGGGTCACCTGCGGGTGAGCGTGTTTACCGGCAAGTACTACCACGAGGATAATTGGGACCGACTTGCAGAAGTCGAGCAAGCGGCGCAGGTGGCTGCGGGGCGGGAGTCAAACCTGCTGGTGCTGCCGGGTCTGTCGTTCGGATACGTGCATCTAGTGGAGAGCAAGGCACAGGACCTGGCCGACCGCACCGGGCTGGCGATCTTGGCCGAACTTGAAAGTCCTACCACCCTCTACATCCCGAACCAGCCAAAGAAGCCGCTCTTGAAGCAGCTTTTTGTTGATGGGGACGAGGCTAACAGAGACCCCGGCAGCGTTCGAGGAGTGATGGAAGCCCTTGAGCTAGAGGGCAGTGATAGGCGCATCGACTTGAACGGGGTGCGCATGGCCGTGCTCCTGTGTGGCGAGAACAACATTCTGACCAACCCACATCGCGGAGCCGCAGCGCCGCGCTACGCGGATCTGGCTTGGCCCAGGAGTTATGACGTGCTGCTAAACCCATCACATACCCGTATGGGAAACTGGAACCTGCTGGGGTCGCGCTTCGAGTACTTCAGTCAGGGCGGGCGCACGGCTATCTACTGCACCAACAACGGCACCATGGATAATTGGCCCGGCAAGTCGTGGAAGTCGTCCTTGTGCATATACAGGGACGGGAGGTGCATAGCCACAGGGGACGGAGTGCTTGCCGAGCACGACGGCTTGTGGATGGACGTGGCGCCGTTGGGTGAGTGGCGGATGGTGACGGTTGACGTACAGGCTCGCTCGGTCGGCCAAGGAGGTTGAGGTGTATCGCGTGCGTGCTAGGGATGGGGTACGGTTCGTCGTCGGCTTATGAGCAGTGAGGTCCTCACGTGCGCAATCGCCCGCACCAAACGTTCCATTGCAGCATTTATTGTAGCCAGGTATCATAACGGGAGCCATTATTATGCCTAAAGTTCGAAAAGTGTAATAACAATAGCCCTTCTCATATGTCGGCCAGCGTCGCTTGCAATCGCACTTTCCCAGTTTCCCACCTCAATTCTGCCATCGCTAGCGATACGCCCGACGCGATTGCGGCTCTTTACTCACCAGTCTCCTACCCGTTCTTGCGCTTCTCTACCTCGCGTGCCAGTTCCAGGCCTCGCTTCACAAACTCCTCGACAAACATGAATTGCTCGTCCTTGCTCATACTCAGGAAATTGGTATCGGAGGCCAGATCAATGACGTTCTCCCACCGCTGCTTACAGTCCTCCAGGAATACCCGGCCCTCGCTCTCCTGCTCGCATACTTCCCTGTCAACCTCGACATTCCCCGGCCGGAATCTCAACACAGATGAGCGAACGCCTCCGTAACGAAGTTCTCATCCTGGCCGTGCGCCCAGTTGTTCAGCCTCAAATACAGATTTTCTCTTTCCGCATCATCACTTACTGCCTGAATCCCCGCTAACCTGCAGCGCTCCACTCGCCCAGGGTCTGCGCCAGCACCGTTGATCTCTGCCTCCTCACCACTGACGCCACGTCATCGACAGTCCGAAGGATCTCCTCAGGGGATCCGCTCATATCGAGCGTCATTACCTCCAGCTCTTTTCCGATCCGTACTACTTCGTGCCTTACTGGCTCGCCTTCCCCTGCGGCATATACCAGTAGGCCGCCTGGCAACCCCGACGCGACAGTATACGCCAGAAGCTGGTACAAATCTGGGTGCTTGATGCCGGCGACGTTGATCCGCTTGTACTTGATGTCGCCTATGAACACACACCTGCCGCCTTCCCACCACGAAATATCCGGCTTGAGGACTACTCTGCCCGTCCTATCCAGAGAGAAGGTCTTGCCATTTGCTCCCTGTAGGAAGTCTCGCTCGCTCACCCCCAGCGCTTCCCTCAATGCCGTCACCACAAAGTCCTCAAACACGTCGTTCATGTTGATCAGGAACGACGTGGCGCGCACAGCACCATGCCTCATCTCGAACGATGTCGCCCTGAGTATCAGTCTGGCCAGTTCTATTGCTCCTCGATAACGCTCGTTCAACCGCGTGTACGCAATCTGCGGCAGTGCCCCCGGATGGTATTCCACCAGGCTCACCGGCTGCAACAGCAGATCGAACGCGCCCAGCGCCCGCCTTACCCACTCCGACCTTATCCTCAGCCCCTTCAGTCTGGTCAGCGCCGCCTTGAGCAGCCTGTTCTCCTCGATATCCTCAGTGAAATCGTCGTACCGAACTTCCACCGGTGGCACTCTACCGAACCGCCTCCTTAGCTGCTCGTCGAAGCGAATTCTCCCACGCACCGTCATCAGCGCCTCATCCTCGGTGTGGTAGCCCTGCAGCACTCCCAACTGTATCGCCCGCCGAACCTGGGCTACGAACCCCGGTATGACCGCTTCCACCAGCGCGTCTGTTTCGTCGAATGCGAACTCAATCTGCCGCCAGTGGGCCGGGTGCATCGCGTACGACAGCAGAAAGAGCACCCGGCTGATCGGCAGCTTGGGGCGTATCTCAACCAGCAGCGTCCCCAAATTGACGGCGCCCACCCACGACGTGGGGGTGATATCGTATTGACCCTCCACGCCCGGCGTGGGCGAGACTGCTATCTTCGGTCCGAGTGCCAGCAGACTGTCCCGCTCCGCTGGCGACAGCACACATGACCTGCTTGGAACGTACTCAACCAGCGGTAGGGTTCGCATTGCTGTCTCCCGCTGCGCCTGCTTCCGTAACTACCACACCATGGCTGCTCTTTTCCACTACCTCCCTCAGCTTCAGGAGCTCGTACTCGCTCAGGCTCTCTTCGGCCCCGTAGAACCGCTCTGCCAGATACGGCATAATCGCATGCTCCCAGATTATCTCCAGCCACTCTTCCGTCAGGTTCTCCCGCATGAAGTAGCTCGGCCCTATCGCCACGTGCCTGCTTCCCAGCCTCCTATTCGCTTCATCCACCAGGTCAGCTACCCATGTCATGCCGGGCTTCTTCTCTGCCAACCACCTCCTCAACACCCCGCTCACCGGCGCTTCGTCCGGGAAGAAAGGCACGAAGTAGAACCTGCGCCTCAGCGCGGCATCTATCAGCGCGATGGACCTGTCCGCCGTGTTCATGGTGCCGATCACCCACAGGTTCTCAGGCAGAGAGAATCTCTCTCCCGCCGGCGAGTATTGAAGCGTCACGCCTTTGTCTCTGTACTCAAGCAGGAAATACAACTCGCCGAACACCTTGGCCACGTTGCCTCGATTGATCTCGTCGATCACCAGCACATGCATGGCATCGGGTGACTTCCTTGCGGCATCGGCGATCCTCTTGAGTGGCCCTGCTATCAGTCCGAACCCTTGTCCTCCTTCGCTTGGCCTGTACCCTTCCACAAAGTCCTCGTAGTCATATGATGGGTGGAACTGCACCATCTCAACCGTGCCACCATCCCTCGCGTAGTATTCGGCTAGCCTCTGCGCCACGTATGTCTTACCGGTGCCCGGCGGCCCGTAAAACACTACCTGCCCCTTGTCCTCCAGCAGCTTCTCTATCCTTTGCAGGTATGCCCGGTCGAAGAACAGCTTGTCTGCCAGTGCATCCAAGACGTCCGGCCCATTCCCACCGTCCTCATCCCCACCTCCATCTCCATCGTCGTCCACGAACCCCCCTTTATAGTCCATAAACGCCTGCTGGTCCTGGACAGGCCAACTCTTGACCGGCTCGTACTCGGGAGTGTACTTCGCCAGGCACTGCACTAGCACCTGCGCATCCAGGCGATCGCGCAGGTGCAGCCCTCTCTTCTCAGCCTCCGATATTACCCTGTCCAGAAAGTCGAGCGCGTGTTCATAAAAGGTCGCAGAGTCCGCGCCTTTAGGCGTCATTGGATAGCCCGTGAGCTCGTACCCCTTCTCGAACACTGTCCTCCTGAATATAGGATAACGGAGCGGGTCCTCACCCATCAGTAGAAATGAGCAGATGACCGCTCCCATGCCGTTGTATGCTTGTTTGGGGACCTCGGCCAGAAATACTCTGATCCGCTCGCTAACTTCTCCGTTTCCGCCCCAGAACTTGCTCAATGCACTGCGAGCGGCATCACGGTTCGCGGCAACCCACTTCCTGAAATTGTCGTCCATTTGCCATGGTGTGAGATTATTGGGCTTGCCGAACGCTTTCCGCAACAACTCCGGCCACTCATCTGAATCGGCTAACAACGCATCTTTCGCGGCCTTGAGGTTTGCAGCCACCTGCAGCTTATAAGTCCGCTCGTTCGCCTCAAGTCCCTCAGACGCAAAAAAGCGCTTGCCCCAGCCGATGAAGGCATCCCATGGATCATGCGTAGGCGACCAGAGATCCTTTACCTGCGGGTTATAGAATGAGAACCCGGTGCCATATTGGGTTGACAGCGCCTCCCGAATCGCGAGAAGTTGGCGATCCAGGTCGCCCGCAGATGCACTAATCTGGCTTGCGAAGTGCTTCGCTATGCCCTGCCTGTGATCGCGGGACAATATATCCTCAAAATCATCGGGGAATACCATGTAAAGTAGCACTGTTATCTGGGGCGTTGACATCTTCACACCCATACTCTCAACAAGCGCTTTGAACTTCCAGGGGTCGGTCAGCGCCTCTTCGCGCTCTGAGAGCGGTAAATTTTTCCACTTCCGAGCAAACTCGAGCAGCACCGATACCTGAGTGTCTCGCCTGGTTTGGAAGTACGTCCCGGGCTTGGCGGTTCCAGCACCGAGAGCCTTATCCACATCAGGTGGGATAGTAATCTCTCCCGCACACCATGACAGGATACGGTTTATCAAGTTTCGCTTGGCTGCAGCGCCCATCGTAGCGGGGTGAACGATCAGCAGATGAACGAAGAGCACTTCCGCGGCAAGCTGTATGACCATGGCTGGGGCACCTTGGATCTGATGCTGTAACTTTATCTCGAATGGATCGGGGCCGGTATCGGGCTGCTCGACGAAGCGATGGTAAAGCTCCTGGATGTTGTCCGCCGACCAGATAGGCACACCTGGCGTGAACAGCGAACCGTCATGCCTCAGCGCTTCAGCCACGAATCGCTCTGTTGCATCGTAAAACGGTGCAAGCCTCGCCTCTGCGTACCTCACCATGCTGTCCTCCTATCTATCGAATTTCCTCCAGATCTCCCACCTCAGCCTCACCATCTTCTCAGGTACGTCCAGCACCCTCGCCACGTACCCCGCCTCCATCCCCTCCATCTCTTGCAGCGCCCTCAATGGTACCAGCAAGTAGGCGGCCACAGAGTCGCACTTTCATTCCTGTACCCCCTCCACCCACTTGGCAAACGTCCCCTGCAGAGCCCAACCACACCCCTCCTCATCCTCATCAGCACAACCTCACTACCCGCGTGCCCCAGCAGCAAGTGTACCATCTCGTGCGCAATAACATCCTTACGCCAAGCCGACTGTTCAATCTCCCTCAGCCTCTCCTCCAGCACCATCATTACGAAACGCGGACTGCCTGGCCACCTCAGCAGCGCCCCAATGGCACCCCTCTAAGAGCTACGCTCGCCCTCGCTGACCCGGAGCCTGACTGATTCTATCTTCCGACTACAAAGGTTATTGCGTTTTCCGTACTGTCCTGCTATAGTAATTCATGAGTCGCTCACGGGTATGTCCTTGAGGAGACAAGTATATGATGCTTGCTGACATTTGACTATGCACCAGGAAGACTCTGTTTTTGTTATTCCGAGCGATTGATACAAGAAAGGCCGCCCATGATCGACGATTGCTCCTCCGACCAACCCGGCCTTGATACGCCTACCCCATCCTCTTCCTCCTCCCCTTCCCACTACCACAAGATCTCGCCCACCGACATCTCTCAGTTCATCCGCCTGGAACAGTGCAAGCGCTACCTCCGCCTCCACCTTCTCCAGCGGGCCGAGGGCCTCAGTTTCCTCTCCGACTACGGAGTACACCCCCAGGCTATCCCTCCCCTCCTCACAAAATCAGGCGGCACTTTCGAAGTGTACATCGAAGCGGTCGTGCGCTCCAATACTGGCGCCACCACCAGCGTGGTCAACTTCTCTACAGAAGTAAAGTCCTCCGGCAGACGCAACAACGACAACGAGCACATCGCCGCCCTAGCTCGCTCTGTTGCTCCTGGCCACACCATATTCCTATTCCAGGTGCGCCTCATTTCCCTCGTAGAAGGCTGGCTCATGCGCGGCGACATGGACATCCTCCGCATGGAGCGCGACCAAGCCGGCGACCTCCACATCCTTATCGCCGACATGAAGAGCTCCACCTCGGTCAAGGTAGAGCACCGCCTCCAGGTCGCCTTCTACCACACTATGCTCTCCACCCTCCTCGCGGAGAAAGGTGTACGCTATCAGGACATGGCAACCGCTATCCTCTTCCGAGGCGCTGCCCACTCTTCTGGCACTTCCCTTACACCCGAACAACTTGGCGTGCTACATGCCCAGCAGGAAGCCGCCGCGGCCCTCTTCGGTGTGCAGGATGCCCTCCTTGAGGTGGTCTCTCCCTCCGACCAGGACGCCTACCTCCAGGCCGTCCGTGACTTGGTCACCGACCCCGACTCCACTGCCCATCAGGTGCTCAACCAGCCCTTCGACGACGTCCCCTTCCACCTGACATACAAGTGCGACGGCTGCCTCTACAACGAATTCTGCATGAAGTGGAGCGCCGAGCACGACGACCTCTCCCTCATCCCACACATAACCGCCCTCGACAAAGAAGCCCTCCGCCGCCAGGGCGTCACCACCATCTCCGACCTGGCTTCCCTCAAAGAGTACGTCTCCGCGCCCACTTCCCCCAGCGCAGACCTTCATCCCGCCCTCACCAGACAGCATCTCGTCCGAAAGATAGCCTCATCCTGGCCGGTCGGTCCCCGCATAGACGAACTTGTCCATCGGGCTAAGAGCTACCGTCGTTGGAAGAAAGACCCGTCCCACCCTCGCGCCCTCTCCTACATCCCCAACAAAGGCCACGGCAGCCTACCCTTCTGCGACCTCACCCACAACCCCAACCTGGTACGCGTCTACATAGATGCCCAGCACGATTACCTAAACGACCGCATCTACCTCCTCGGCTCCCTGGTCACTGCCTGCGTCAACGGCAAAGAAGACCCCAATCGCCGCCGCACCATCCTCCATATCACCGATGGCCCGCCCGACACTGACGAAAAGGAAGCCCAACTATTCGTAGATTGGGTGCGAGACACCATGGCGGCCGTAGTGGAGTTAGCAGCCCCAGATGAGAACGGTGAGCACAAAGCACCTATCCATCTCATCTTCTACAACAGCTTCGACCAGAGAGTACTCCTCGACGGCCTTGGTCGTCACCTAGCTAGCGTACTGGGTGCCACCC
Organism: Chloroflexia bacterium; assembly: GCA_049580985.1. GTDB lineage: Bacteria > Chloroflexota > Chloroflexia > QHBQ01 > JADMIH01 > JADMIH01. Next base: position 921 of record JBAURA010000189.1, on the reverse strand, counting down.
CTGTGTACGATTTCATCACTCAAAAGGCCGCCTTCGACTCTCCCCTCATTACCTACCTCGATGAGGAGCTCCGCGCCCTCAAGAACTACCCTATGGTCTCGCAGTCCCTCTACTCCGTGGCCGGCTACCTCAAGTTCGACTGGGACTCTCCCAAAGCCTTCCGCCATCTCTTCCGCGAGCGCCTGTTCGACTTCTGGGGTAAGTTCGACGCCCCGCAGAGCGCCAGCGGCGAGACCCCGTGGTACACATCCCGCTCCCGCTTCAACAGCCAGATCCCTCTAGAGTACGCCCATGCCGCCTGGGGAGAGCTCCCAGACCCTGCACCGCCAATCTCAGACACCGAAGACACCTTCTCCCCCTACCGCACCACCACATTGCCACTCCTCCTCGAGTTCGCCCAGCGTCGTCTGGAAGCCATAGAGCACATATCGAAGGACTTCAAAGGCAACCACCTCACCGAGAAGACCCCCTTCAACCTCCCCGACCTCTCCACCTTCGCCGATACCGCCTCCACCCTGGCTGACGCTCTCCAGGAGTTCGTGACCATTGAGCGCCACGTCGACCTCGCGGCCTGGAAATTAGCCCGCAATATGGCCCCCGAGCGACGGGTCCTCACAGGCGAGACTCTCCTCCTGCGCTATGTCGAAGCCGACCAGGAGCCTGAAGTAGCAGCCATCAACCAGGACGCCCGCCGCCGAGCGGCGCTCTACGAAAAGTACGCGTCCGACTACTTGGCCGCCAACCCATCCGCCGATAAAGTCAGCCTTACGAAAGAGCAGAAGCAAGAGACCGCATGGTCTTTAGCGGACGTGCCTTTCACCTTCCGCATCGAGAGCGCAGGCACCGACGCTGATATAGCCGAGATCCTGGCCCTCACCACCATTCGCCAGGGAGACCGCGTAGTACTCTTCCCTCGGTACA